>NZ_HF998990.1:0-11207 GCF_000433815.1 Blautia sp. CAG:257 | reverse complement strand
CCGGGTGCGGTTCCTTTATTGAAACCTTTGCAAAATCTCTGAACTACAGTGTGCAGGACTTCGCAAAAGCAGCCCTTTTTGCACAACATCCTATAGATCTCGGCACAAGATGCACGGTATTTATGAACTCCAAGGTAAAGCAGGCCCAGAAGGAAGGCGCAGAGGTTTCTGATATTTCTGCCGGACTTGCCTATTCGGTTATCAAAAACGCTCTTTATAAGGTAATCAAGGTTTCCGATGCCTCTGAGCTTGGAAAACACATTGTGGTACAGGGCGGAACCTTTTATAATGACGCGGTTCTCAGAAGCTTCGAAAAAATTGCCGACTGTCATGCAATCCGTCCGGATATTGCAGGAATCATGGGCGCCTTTGGCGCTGCTCTGATCGCCAGAGAACGCTATGAGGAAGGCAAAGAAACCACCATGCTTCCTATTGAAAAAATCAATTCCCTGAAATATACAACCTCTATGGCAAACTGCCGGGGCTGTACCAATAACTGCCGTCTTACCATCAACAAATTCAGCGGAGGACGTCAGTTTGTCAGCGGAAACCGATGCGAGCGCGGAATCGGCAAGGAGAAGAACAAAGAACATATTCCAAACCTTTATGAATACAAATATAAAAGAATTTTTTCCTACGAGCCGCTCTCTGCAGACAAGGCAGTCCGGGGCAAGGTGGGAATCCCCCGGGTTCTCAACATGTTTGAGAATTATCCTTTCTGGTTTACTTTCTTTACAAAGCTGAATTATGAAGTAGTTCTTTCACCTACTTCCACCAGAAAGATTTATGAGCTTGGAATTGAATCCATTCCCAGTGAATCCGAATGTTATCCGGCAAAAATGGCTCACGGACATGTAAGCTGGCTTTTGAAAAAGGGCATAAAATTTATTTTTTATCCCTGCATCCCCTATGAGCGCAACGAGTTCCCGGATGCCGTAAACCATTACAACTGCCCTATTGTCACTTCCTATGCGGAAAATATCAAGAACAATGTGGACGAGCTTCATAACCCGGAAATTGATTTCCGTAATCCTTTTCTTGCCTTTACCTCAGAGGCAGTGCTTACTGACCGTCTTGTAGAAGTCTTTAAAGAACTGCCCGCCCAGGAGGTAAAAGACGCTGCTCACGCTGCCTGGGAGGAACTGGCTGCAGCCCGCAGAGATATTGAGAAAAAGGGTGAAGAAACTCTGGAATACCTGAAAAAAACAGGGCGCAGGGGCATTGTCCTGGCAGGACGTCCCTACCACATTGACCCGGAAATCCATCACGGCATCCCGGATCTTATTAACAGCTACGGACTTGCTGTTCTCACAGAGGATTCCATCTCCCATCTGGCAGACATTGAGCGACCGATCCGCGTCAATGACCAGTGGATGTATCATTCCCGGCTTTATGCTGCCGCAAGCTTTGTAAAAACAAGGGAGGATCTTGATCTGATCCAGCTGAATTCCTTTGGCTGCGGTCTGGATGCCGTTACAACCGATGAAGTGTATGAAATCCTGGACGGAAGCGGCAAGATCTATACCTGCCTGAAGATTGACGAGGTAAACAATCTCGGCGCAGCCCGTATCCGTATCCGTTCTCTTCTGGCAGCCATCCGCGCCAAAGAAAAGCAGAACAGGAAACGGAATATCCAGTCCTCTGCCATTGAAAAAGTTGTTTTTACAAAAGAAATGAAAAAGGATTACACCATCCTCTGCCCACAGATGTCTCCTTTCCATTTCAGTATTCTCCAGGCAGCTTTTAATTCCTGCGGATACAATCTGGAGGTTCTGCCAAACGACAACAAAGGCGCTGTGGATGTGGGACTGAAATATGTAAACAACGACGCCTGCTATCCTTCGCTGATCGTTGTGGGACAGATCATGGATGCGCTTTTATCCGGCAAATATGATCTGGATAAAACAGCGGTTATTATGACTCAGACAGGAGGCGGATGCCGGGCTTCCAACTATATCGGATTTATCCGCCGTGCGCTGAAAAAAGCCGATATGGAGCAGGTTCCTGTAATCTCTTTGAACCTCAGCGGTCTGGAAAGCAATCCTGGCTTTAAGCTGACTCTCCCTCTGGTGAAAAAAATATGCTATGGAGCTGTGTTCGGAGATCTTCTTATGAAATGTGTTTACCGCATGCGTCCTTATGAACAGGAAAAAGGAATTGTCAACCGGAAACACAAAATATGGGAACAGCGGGTGATCTCTTTCCTTCAGGGAGGAAGCATCAGCCACAGCCAGTTCAAAAAAATGTGCCGTGATCTGGTTCACGAGTTTGATATGATCCCGGTTACCGGAGAACGCAGACCCCGGGTAGGAATCGTAGGAGAGATCCTGGTAAAATTCCTTCCTGCTGCAAACAATCATCTGGCTGAGCTTCTGGAAGCAGAAGGCGCCGAGGCAGTGTGCCCTGACCTGATCGACTTTATCAGCTACTGTTTCTTTAACCAGAATTTCAAGTCCGATTACCTTGGATTTAAAAAATCAAAGGCAACAGTTGCAAACTGGGGAATCAAAGGAATCGACTGGCTCCGCAAAGCCGCGGACGAAGCTCTTGAGCAGAGCCGTCATTTTTCCTCTTCTGCGGATATCCGCCAGCTTGCAGAAATGGCTTCTCCTATTGTGTCTCCGGGAAATCAGACCGGGGAAGGCTGGTTCCTGACCGGAGAAATGCTGGAGCTGATCAACGGCGGTGTTCCCAACATTGTGTGCATTCAGCCCTTTGGCTGCCTGCCAAACCATATTGTGGGCAAGGGTGTGATCAAAGAAATCCGCCGCAGACATCCGGAAGCAAATATTGTAGCTATTGACTACGATCCGGGCGCCAGCGAGGTAAATCAGCTGAACCGTATCAAGCTTATGCTTTCTACTGCTGTAAAAAACATGGAAAAGGATGCATAACTGTCTCACAGAAATAGCATTCCATTTTATGCTTCTTAACAACTGAATCCATATAACAAAAAGAGGATTTTCAGCCGGCTGCTGCCAGTTGAAAATCCTCTTTTCTATTTCACTGATTCCAGAAAAACCATCTTTATGCTATATGCTTCCCACTTGCCAATTTTAGCAGGTTGCTCCGCCTTTCAGGTGTTTCTGGGCTTTGATATTCTCTTCTTTTCTGCTGAGAAGATCATCTGCAAGAAGCTGCTCCTGTACATTTTCAAATCCCAGTCTTGCCACTGTATCTGCAAAACGCTCTCCTGTGATACCCTGTTCACGGAACAGAAGGATCGCCTTTTCCACTACAGAAAGAACCTCTTCCTTATCTGTAAATACTTTGTCCAGATAACGGCCCTGAGCAACTCGTTTGCCCCATCTTCCGCCAATGTATACACGGAATCCGTTGGTATAGTTCTCAAAAGCATGGAACGGACATTTTCCAATGCAGCGTCCACAGTGATTACATGCATTTTCATCAATCACAATCTTTCCGTTTTCTACCTTTGCCACCTTGATAGGACAGTTGTTCTCAACACGGCAGATTTTGCATCCACGGCATTTTTCCATATCTACCAGAGGAATTCTCTGTCCGATAATACCAAGATCGTTGAGATCCGGTTTTACACAGTTATTTGGGCATCCGCCTACTGCGATCTTAAATTTATGAGGAAGCTTAACGTCTGCATATCCGTGGAAAAATCTTTCATGGATTTCCTCTGACAGAGCAAAGGTATCTATCAGACCATACTGGCAGGTTGTTCCCTTACAGGACACTACCGGGCGTACCTTTGAACCGGTTCCGCCTGTTTCCAGTCCTGCCTGCATCAGATATTCACGAAGCGGTTCAATATTATCAAAAGGCACTCCCTGGATTTCCATAGTCAGTCTGGAAGTCATGGTTACTTCTCCGCTTCCAAACCGCTCTGCTGCTTCTGCAATGGTTCTGGTCTCTTCTGCAGTGATCTTTCCGTTTCTTGTGATCACACGGCCATTAAATTTATCTGCAGTTGTCTTATCTCTTAAAAATCCAAGGGCCTTTACTCTTGTTTCCTCTTCCGGAGTCACGGCAGCCTGCGCATTCTGCACCTTCACATCATTAAAGAACAGAGAACCTTCCAGAACTTTTGTATTTTTGTATCCATAATGACGGAGACGATTCTGAAGGAAATATGCTCTCTTGCCTTTTGCGCACACGAGAAGAAGTTTTTCTTCCTTATCCAGACCCTCAACCTCTCCATTGACTTTTGCCAGATCCACATACACAGCTCCCCTGATGGCCGGCGCCGGGCCTGCATCAACGATCTTATAATCCTTTGCCTTGCCTGCAGCATATTCTGCCGGCGTCATACTTTCCATTGTACCGTTGATCTTATTTAAAAGTATGTAAACAACCTGGACAAATGGATGGATTGCGGTGGAAAACGGCGGCGCATAAGCAAAATCAGCATTTTCAAAGTCTTCCAGAACTGCCCCCATATTGATTCCCATTACTGCAATATCAACCATTTTGTCAACTGCTCCCGGACCGAATACCTGAACCCCAAGAAGCTTGTGAGTTGTTTTATCTGCAATCATTTTTGTGATAAAGAAACTGGAATCCGGATAATAATGAGCTTTGTCATCTGTTGGGGCAAGAACAGTGATCACATCATATCCTGCTTCTTTTGCCTGCTCTTCTGTAAGGCCGGTACGTCCGATATTTAATCCGGGAAGCTTAATCACTCCGGTTCCCAGAACACCCGGATAAGTTTTTTCTTTTCCGGAAAGGATCTGTGCCAGTGTTCTTCCTTCCATATTTGCAGATGAACCCATCGGAGACCACTGAGGCTTTCCTGTGATCCGGTTTGTGACCATAACACAGTCTCCTGCCGCATAAACATCCTCCAGACTTGTTTTCATGGTATGATCCACCAAAATCGTTCCTCTGAACATTTCAATTCCGCTGTCTGTCAGAAAATCTGTATTTGGTCTGATCCCTGCTGCCATGATCAGAAGTTCACATCCAAGGACACCTGCGGATGTTTTTACTCCTGTCACTTCACTGTCTCCGAGGATTTCTTCTGCCTTTGTTCCGGTAATGACACGAATGCCTTCTTTCAGCAGATGCTTTTTTGCATAGGCTGCCATTTCCTCATCCAGTATATTTGGAAGGATCTGGGATGCAAAGTCAATAACAGTTACCTGGATTCCTTTTGCTTTCAGATTTTCCGCTGCCTCCAGGCCAATAAATCCTGCTCCGATCACCACTGCTTTTTTTACCTGATGCTCTTCTGCATAAGAGCGGATCTGAATGGCGTCATCCGGTGTACGCATTTTAAATACACCCTGTTTATCTGTTCCCGGAACAGGAAGAACTGCCGGAGATGCTCCTACTGCCAGAACCAGTTTGTCATAAGAACAGATTTCTTCTGTTCCTGTCTCCGTGTCACGTACGGTAATTTCTTTCCTGTCTGCATTTAAACCAACAGCCTCTTTTCCTGTCTTTACTTCCACGCCAGTCAGTCCCGCATATTTCTGAGGAGTGTTTACAATCAGCTCATCACGACTTTCAATCAGTCCTCCCACATAATAAGGCAGGCCACATCCTGCATAAGAAATATCTTTATCTTTTGTGATTACAACAACCTCCGCATTTCTGTCTTCTCTTTTTAATTTGGCTGCTGTTTTTGTTCCTGCAGCAACACCGCCTACGATCAATACTTTCATTTTAATCTCTCCTGTTTTTAAAATGGGTTTGTATATTCTATCTTTCTCTTATGTCAGCCTCTTCTTCCTGCTGCCTGTGGCAACAATACTTTTCATTTACACACTCCGGGCGCATTGCCTCACACACAGTGACATCCCCTCCACTGATAGTGATGCTCCGTCCGTTTACCAGAGCATCTGCAATCTTCTGTCTTGCACTGTTATAAATCCTTGTTACAGTTGGACGTGAAATATCCATTTTTACAGCGCACTGCTCCTGGTTCAGATTTACAAAATCCAGAAGTCTCATAACTTCATACTCGTCCAGGGTAAGATTTACACAGTTCTGTTCTGAAGCTCCCTTTGCGGAAAATTCAGTAACTTTTGGTTTCGAACAGATACATCTGCACTTTTGCGGTCTTGCCATTTGTCCCCCTTTCTCCGACACCTGCACTCTCACATACTGTCGCTGCATCCCAGCCAGCTTCACAGCTCTTACAGTATTGGTTTACTTTTTACACCCTAACAATACCTCTGTTTTGAACATATGTCAATATCTTTTTATATAAATAATCAATGAAAAATGTACAGAAAAACCGCCTGGGCTCACAGTTTTATCTGCGAAACCAGACGGTAAATCTTCCAATCTCTTAATTTATCTGTCTCAAACCTCTTACTTTAATTCTGAATAAACTGCAGCCATTCTCTCATAAGCTTCTTTCAACATTGTTCTTGGACTTGCAATATTCAGACGGATAAAGCCTCTTCCCTGGTTTCCAAAAACACTTCCCATATAAACAGAAACATTGGCTTTTTCCAGAAACCATTTTTCCAGCTCTTCCTCTGTGATTCCAAGCTTCTCATAACTGATCCAGAGAAGATATGTTCCCTGCCTTTCAAGAATCTCAAATTCCGGAAAATGTTCTGCAAAAAACTCACGTGTGAATTTTTCATTTTCATTTACATAGTCAAGCATCTGCTGGTACCATTCTTCACATTCCATATATCCGTGTTCTACGGCTGCCACTGCAAAAATAGTGGGATTATGCATACCAATGCGGTCAATGGTCTGAGCAATACGGCTTCTGATCTCCTCATTTGGAACGATCATGTAAGAAACGATCACTCCCGGAACATTAAAGGTCTTTGTCAGAGATGTGGCAACGATCAGCCGCTCTCTCACTGTCTCGGATAAAGTAAGAGCCGTTGTAAAAGTAACTCCCTCTGCCACAATATCACCGTGAATCTCATCTACAAATAAAAGAAGATCATGTTTTTTGCAGAATGCTCCAACTTCTTCCAGTTCTTCTCTAGTCCATACTCTTCCCACCGGATTGTGCGGACTGCAGAGAATAAACATTTTTGTTTTATCCGTCACAACAGATTCCAGATGTGCAAAGTCGATCTTATAACTGCCGTTTTCCAGTATCAGAGGGCTTTCCACTACTTTACGGTGATTCTTTACAACAGCCTGATACAGAGGACCATAGGCAGGAGTATTGATGATCACTTCATCCATTTCTTCGGTAAATGTTTCCACACAGATACTGGAAGAAACATTGATACGGGGACAAAATACAATCTCCTCTCTGGATACCTCAGCCTGATGCTTCTGTCTCATCCATTCCCGGATATTTTCATAGAATCTGTCGCTTAAATCTGTATAGCCAAAAATTCCTTTGTCAAGAATATCCTGAAAAGCATCAATGATCTGTTTTGGAGACCGGAAATCCATATCCGCAACACCAAGATGCAGCATTCCTTCTTTCTGATATTTTTTATCCATGGTATCCCATTTTCCACAGTTGGTGTTTCTTCTCTCATTCCATTCGTCAAAATTAATTTTCATATTCTTTGTCCTTTCCGGGCCCATATTCTTTTCATCAGGCTCTTTTTATAAAACAGGGGATGCCGCCTGCATTCCGATCAGCCTGCTCCGTTGTTTACCAAAAACACACAGAACATGCATCCAGACGTTTCCCTTCAGCATCCCCTTTTCCTATTCAATCGCACATCTCACACGATCTTCTTACTCTACATCAATTCCGTCAGCTTTATTTAAAGCCACATATTCATCATAGTATTCACTGTCTTTTGTGATCTTTTTAATACCGATTCCAGTGAATCCCCAGATTACGGCAAAGATAACGCCAGTATAACAGATAATCGCCCATGGCAGGTATTCCAGAGTGGAAACTCCCAGAGTTGTAGCCATGTAAACACCGGCTGCCGTCCATGGAGTAATTGGCTCTACAACCGTAGCAGAATCTTCCAGTGTTCTGGAAAGGTTTCTGGGTTCCAGACCTTTTTTCAGGTAAGTATCTTTAAACATCTCACCTGGAATCAGGATAGACAGCTGACCATTGGAAGTAACAAACACTGCTGTAATACAGGAGATAATTGTAGAAACAATCAATCCGCCGGTAGACTTCACAATAGTCATAAGCTTATTCAATACAATATTCAGAGAACCGGTTACTGCCAGTGTTCCTGCAAAACCATAAGCACAAAATGCGATCAGTACCGTATTCAGCATGGAAATCATACCGCCTCGCTGCAGAAGCTTGGGAATATCTTCAATCAGTCCCTCTGTGGTAAATCCTGCAACATGGATCATATCCATATTAAATCCGCTGATGGCCGCTGTAAAGCAGTCCTGAAGGCTGAAGTTCTGGAAAGTAACAGCATTGAAAATTGCAACCGCACTGGACGCCAGCATAATCGGAATGGTCGGCTTTTTGGCAACAGATCCGTAAAGCACAATAAGCGGCGGAAGAATGATCAACGGATTAAATTTGAAGATCTGAGAAAGTGTCTCAAAAATAATAGTAACCTTTTCCGGTGTTCCTGCTGCCGCAAGATCTCCGCCAAATGTAAAGCCTACGATCGTGTAAACAATGCAGCAGATAATAAATCCGGGGCCTGTTGTCCAGAACATATGCTGAATATGATCATAAAGCTTTCCGCCTGCCGCAATAGGGGCAAGGTTTGTTGTATCAGACAGAGGTGACATTTTGTCTCCGAAATACGCACCGGATACAATAGCGCCTGCCACGATTGGAAGAGGCGCGCCCATGCCTGCAGCCACACCCATCAGAGCTACGCCGATGGTTCCCGCAGAACCCCAGGATGTTCCTGTACATACAGAGACGAACGCAGTAACCAGAAATGAAGTAACAGCCAGATATTTCGGGCTGATCAGCTTCAGTCCGTAAAACACCATCATGGGAATGGTTCCACCGATCATCCAGGAACCGATCATAAATCCGACAATGATCAGAATAAAAATTGCCGGCATTGTTTTACTGAGTTTGGATACAATGGAGTCCATAATATCATCCCAGGTATAACCAAGATAAATTGCGATCACGCCTGCGATTGCAGCTGATACCAGCATCAGCACCTCCGGGCTTAAGCCCATAACCGCATATCCCACTCCCAGCAGTACGATCATTGTCAGAATCGGAATTACTGCCAGAAACAGGGTGGTCTCTTTTTTCTCTCTTACTTTTTTTGCTTTCCCACTCATAAGTATTCCTCCAAAATAAATTCATTCCACAATCTGCAAAGCAGGTTTACTGAATTTCTGCAATTACTTCTACTTCACAGAGAACGTTTTTCGGTAAAGCTTTTACTGCAACACAGGATCTTGCAGGCTTTGACACAAAATATTTTTCATATACTTTGTTAAATTCTGCGAAATCTGCCATATCGCTTAAAAAGCAGGTGGTTTTTACTACGTTCTCAAAGCAGGTTCCTGCTTCATCCAAAATCGCTTTCACATTTTCCATTACCTGCTCTGCCTGAGCCGTAATATCAGTTCCCACAATCTCCCCTGTCTCAGGGCTTGCCGGAATTTGTCCGGAACTGAATAAAATATTTTTCAGTATAATTCCCTGTGAATATGGTCCAATAGCTGCCGGTGCTTTCAATGTGTTCACCACTTTTAACATTTTCTCTTCCTCCCACATTATTTTTTTGTTCAATTTGATAATATCACTAAATTATTTTTTAGTCAATGAAATTAAGTTTCTTTTTATATGTCATTTTTACTGAATTTCATTTCAGTTTTTATTGCATATTGCACGAAAGAAGATTATAATTAAAAAAAATGGAGAAATAAAAGAGAACACTATGAAAAAAGAATATATTACTTTAACTCAAAATGAACGAATGATCCTGCAGTCTTACATACCTGTCGTCGAAGGACTGGGGCAGTATCTGGGGGAAGGCTATGAAATCATACTGCACAACCTGGAGTCTCTGGAACACTCTGTTATGCAGATTGTAAACGGCCACCATTCCGGCAGAAAAATCGGAGCTCCCATCACAGACCTTGCCCTTGGCATGCTCTCACAAATTGAAAACTCAAAAGATCATTCTGCCATTTCTTATTTTAACCGCAGGCAGGACGGAGTGATACTGAAGTCCACAACGATCCCCATTCCCGGTGAAGGAAACCGTATTATCGGAATGATCTGCATCAATTTTTATACGAATATTCCACTCTCAACTGTAATCCAGCAGATGATCCCGGAAGACCTTAATTCCCTGCAGAGCTTCCCGCACACAACAGAAACCTTTACCGAAAATGTGGACGATCTGATCGAGGCGGCCCTTGCCGACGTAAAAGACCAGATTTTAAACGACACGTCCATTTCCACCAACAACAAAAACAAAGAAATTGTAACCGCTCTCTACAAAAAAGGAATTTTTAACCTGAAAGACAGTGTGATCAAGGTGGCCGACCGCCTGAATATCTCCAAGAATACCGTTTACATGCATATTCGGAATCTAAAAAACGAACTGCCGGAGTAAGGGACTGCCTGTATGAGCATTTCTGAAAAAGGATCAATACCTTTACAGCCTTTTTTCGTCCCAAATCCGATGATAAAATACGGTATTTTATGATGATTTATGAATTTCTCCCAAACTGCAAAAAGCCCTTGAAAATGCCCATTTACAAGGGTTTTTCAGCCACTAAAGCGTGACATTTCTCCCGCTGTTTCCGCTTGCGCTTTGCGGCGTTGATCCGCTTCATGCGTGCGGCACATTCCGGGCAGTATTTAGCCCTGTTGGAACCGGGGGTAAACAGCGCCCCGCATACGGCGCATTTCTCAGCATTTAGCCGGTGGAACAACGCCGTTTCCAGTTCCTTATCCTGCGGCAATACCTCCGCCCGAAACCTCGTTGTCGCAAGTTGCACATCCTTCGCTTTGCCGCAAGCAGCAAAGCTCACTCGTTTCACTGCTCCTCCTCTCCCCACAAAGTCTACAGGACTTTGCGGGGTCCCGATTGCAGGGAGTAGGAAATGGACTGGACGCAGACGCATTCCTCCCCATCGTCCAGCACGATACAGTTGCCGCCGTCATAGTTACAGCACTCATGCACCAGCCTCCGCGCTCTGCGATACTGGCGGTAATCCATGACAGGGATAGGTTCAGTTTTGTTGTTCTTCATAAATGATTTCTTTCATAGTGCAGCTAACCTCCTTGAATGAATTTATTGTTAAATATTCGTGCAAAGTATTGTTTTCTTCGTGCAAATAGCATATACTATAATTGCCAGCAGAAAGGGGTTGATCGTATG
>NZ_HF998989.1:0-792 GCF_000433815.1 Blautia sp. CAG:257 | reverse complement strand
AAAGAGAGTATAAAAGGAGAAATCATGGGGGATACATTAATCAAGGTAGAAGACCTGTGTAAAATTTACAATCCTGGAGAAAACGAGGTCCGCGCTCTGGACCATGTGAACCTTGAAATTAAAACCGGAGAGTTTGTGGCTATCATCGGCCAGTCCGGCTCTGGTAAATCTACGTTTATGAATATGCTGGGCTGCCTGGATGTGCCTACTTCCGGGAAATATTATCTGAATGGAACGGACGTATCCACCATGAAGGACAATGACCTGTCAGTGGTTCGAAACCGAGAGATTGGATTTATTTTTCAGGGCTTTAATCTGATTGCCAATCTGAATGCTATTGAGAATGTGGAGCTTCCTCTGATATACCGGGGCATTGACAGGAAAACAAGGCATAAGCTGGCTATTGAGTCGCTGAAAATGGTAGGTCTTGAGAAACGAATGCAGCATAAGCCAAGCGAGATGTCCGGCGGTCAGCAGCAGAGAGTGGCAATCGCCAGAGCCATTGCGGCGAAACCGCCGGTTATCCTGGCAGATGAACCTACAGGAAATCTGGATTCTGCATCCAGCAGAGAAATTCTCGGAATCCTGAAGCAAATGCATCAGTCCGGAAAGACCGTGATTCTTATCACACATGACAACGGGATTGCCGATCAGGCAAGACGGGTGGTAAGAATCATGGATGGAAAGATAGAATCAGACACCATAAATCAGGATTTTGGTAAAGGAGAGGAAGTACTATGAAAAAGCCAAAGAAGAAGCTGGTGATCGGAGTTGGAGCAGTAGCAGTGGTGG
>NZ_HF998988.1:0-62247 GCF_000433815.1 Blautia sp. CAG:257 | reverse complement strand
AAAATGATCTCAATGTCAACATGTATGTAGTTTTGAATGTGCAACTTAACCAGTACTGAACAGAAGTACTGGTTTTTTCTATTTAAAAATATATTTAACTTATTTAAGCTGCCTGTAAGCTGGATTAATACGAAAAGTTATCTGAACCTAGAAGAAGTCCTATTATCAGATATGTGTTTGCGGATATTTTTCTTTTGGTCATTACAAAAAACTTGAATATATTCTCTTTCTATAGTATTCTTAGTTTCAGTGCGTTTATGCGGAAGAAAGTCCATTGATAGAAACAGGAGAGGAGGAAATTCATGGAAATGACACAGAAAAAAACAGGATTCTGGAGAAAATTTATAGGAGATAAAGCGTTTTATAAGATGGTACTTGCCATTGCTATTCCTATTATGATCCAAAATGGTATTACAAATTTTGTAAGTCTTCTTGACAATATTATGATTGGCCGGATCGGAACTGAGCAGATGTCAGGAGCTGCTATAGTAAATCAGCTGATTTTTGTATACAATTTATGTATGTTTGGCGGACTGGCAGGCGCAGGGATATTTACTGCACAGTATTTTGGACAAAAGGATCACGAAGGTGTACGCCAGACTTTTCGTTATAAATTCTGGCTGGCAGTTATTCTGACCGTGGTAACTGCTCTTGTATTTCTGGTATCAGGGGATGCTCTGATTCGTATTTATCTTCATGGGGAAGGAAGCGCAGAGGAGATAACATCTACACTGATGTATGGAAAGCAATATCTTTATATTATGCTGCTTGGTCTGCCGCCCTTTATGTTAGGGCAGGTATATTCCAGTACTCTGAGAGAATGCGGAGAAACAGTTCTGCCTATGAAGGCAGGAGTTACGGCCGTTTGTGTAAATCTTGTTTTTAACTATCTTTTGATTTATGGAAAATTCGGATTTCCTGAATTGGGAGTTCAGGGTGCGGCAATTGCAACCGTGCTTTCCCGCTATGTGGAGGTTCTTATTATTCTGATCTGGACATCCAGAAACACAGAAAAGCTTCCTTTTATCAAAGGTCTGTACCGTACGCTGATGGTGCCGCGAAATCTGGTCTGGAAGATTTTTGTAAAAGGTACGCCGCTGCTTTTAAATGAAGCTTTATGGGCATGCGGAGTGGCTGTGCTTGCTCAGTGCTATTCCATTCGTGGACTAAACGTTGTGGCAGCCCAGAATATTTCCAACACCATAAGCAATGTCTTTAACATCGTATTTATTGCATTGGGCGATTCTGTTGCCATTGTGGTAGGACAGCTTCTGGGAGCCGGAGACATGAAAAAGGCAAGAGACACAGACAATAAAATGATTGCTTTTTCTATATTCTGCTGTATGGGAGTGGCTCTGATACTTCTTATAATGGCGCCTGTTTTCCCTGAGCTTTATAATACTAACCCACAGGCAAAGGAGCTGGCCTGCAGGTTTATCATAATCTCAGCGATCTTTATGCCAAACAGCGCATTTCTTCACGCTGCGTATTTTACTTTGCGGTCAGGAGGAAAAACAGTTGTTACATTTTTATTTGACAGCGTATTTATGTGGTGCGTCAGTGTAAGCCTTGCGTTTGTTTTAAGCAGATATACAAATCTGTCAGTGGTAGCTATTTTTGCTCTGGTTCAGTCTGCAGATATTATTAAATCACTGATAGGATTTATTCTTGTAAAAAAAGGAGTATGGCTGCAAAATTTTGTAGCAGAGTAATCAGAATGATGAAAACCTGTATAAGATGAGAATTTGTCTTATATGGGTTTTCTGAATTATTGGTCAATCTTGGTTAATCCTGGTCAATTTCCCCCGGTCAATTATTGAAAGATTTTGCAAAAAATTGTATTCATCTATTGACAATTGTTTCTTTTGAATGTATACTTCATAAAGTAATCGCAAAGGGGATTGGTCAAATGGTATGATAGGGGTCTCCAAAACCTTTGGTGGGAGTTCGATTCTCTCATCCCCTGCTAATAAAAACCAGAATTACCTGGAAATGGTAATTCTGGTTTTTCGTTTTATCAGCGATAAACTACATATCGGTAATGAGGCATATCAACTCCTTTATAGTGCTTGATCCATTAATCTTTCATGACCATGCCGTTTCTCATTGCCACATTTTGAGAGGCTGTGTTGCTATCTCTGATAATGGAGCATACTTCACTGGCATTTAATTTTTCAAATGCGTATTGTTTACATGCTTTTGCCGCTTCAGTGGCATATCCCTGATGCCAGTGTGGTCTTTCGAACAGATAGCCGATTTCAAGAACTTCCTGATCTTTCCACTGCTGCATTGTAAGTCCGCATTGTCCTATCATTTTATCTGTTTCTTTCAAAACAGCGGCCCATAAACCAAAGTTCCATTTTTGATAGCGGTAAATTTGTCTGTCAAGCCATTCCTGAACTTCTTGATCACTGAATGCTCCTTCATATGCGTACATTGCTTTTTCATCCTGCAAAATCCTGCATAAAGAATTAAAATCTGACGGATTCATTTCGCGCAGATATAATCGTTTTGTTTCCAATATCATTTTTGTTTTCCCCTTTATTTTAAATTTTATCGTAAGCGTCAAATATTCCTGTGGACTTCCCTGTCTTTAAGCTTCACCTGTAATTGCAGTCTGTTTTTTGTTCCTGTATTTTCCCATATAAACTGTGAGTACGCAAAATATAATGGGACAGAACCGGATTGTGATAGCAGGCTCCTTGGAGCTGTTTGATTTATTTCATGCACAGCAGCTAACAGTAAACAGAAAGGGAAGCTGCTGCTTTTTTTGCAAGACGCATAAAATAAAACACTCCTTAAATAAAATCAATCTAAGTATAATATAGGAAGTAACAGAATACCATACAAATTCAATTTTTTTGATGTTTTTTCGATATTTTTCCTGTATTATCTTTTTCCTGTATTTAGAAAAAATATAGTTTCCGGGCTGACCTGTGTTGACTTTTTTGTACAGAATATCTTATAATTTTATCCATATCAGTGGTGAAAGGTTATAAACACGGTAATGAAAACAGCAGTAAAAATGGAAAAAAATCTGACAGAAGGCAGTATTTTAAAGGCCATGCTGATTTTTGCGGTTCCCATGATTCTGGGAAATCTGCTCCAGCAGGTCTATAATATTGCAGATACTATGGTGGTTGGAAGATTTCTGGGAGCAGAAGCCCTGGCGGCAGTAGGATCGGCCTATACGCTGATGACTTTTCTGACTTCAGTGACCATCGGTCTCTGTATGGGAAGCGGCGCTGTATTTTCCATTGCCTATGGGGCAGGAAATGAGCAGGAACTGAAAAAAAGTATGTGGGTATCTTTTCTGTTTGTAGGTGCTGTGACAGTTCTTATGAATGTGGCAGTATTTATATGGACAGAACCGGTTCTTCACCTTTTGCGGATTCCAAAAGAGGTTTATCCTCTTATGTATACATATATCAGAATTATTTTTGCAGGAATTATGTTTACTTTTCTGTATAATTATTTTTCCTGTCTGCTTCGGGCAATCGGAAATTCTGTGGTGTCTCTGTGGTTTCTGGCAGTTTCATCTGTCTTAAACATTATTCTTGATATCTGGTTTGTGGCAGGAATGAACAGGGGAGTGGGAGGCGCAGCTGAGGCAACGGTTATTGCTCAGGCAGTATCCGGAATCGGGATAGCTGGCTATACAATCTGGAAAGTTCCTTTTCTGAGGCTGAAAAAAGAGCATATGCACATGGAACGGGAAACACTGAACAGAGTAGTTCAGTATTCTATGCTGACCTGTGCCCAGCAGTCTGTGATGAATTTCGGCATATTGATGATCCAGGGGCTGGTAAACAGCTTTGGCACAGTGATCATGGCTGCCTTTGCTGTGGCAGTAAAGATTGATACTCTGGCATACATGCCTGCCCAGGAATTTGGAAATGCGTTTTCTCTTTTTATTTCTCAGAACTACGGAGCAAAAAGATACGACAGGATTCGGAAGGCTTCCGGGCTTGCTGTGAAAGTATCTGCAGGCTTTTGTGTGGCTGTTTCGGTTCTGGTGTGGATCTTTGCAGCGCCTCTCATCAGAATTTTTCTGTCAGGAGCAGAACCGGAGATCGTCTGTGCAGGCGTTCATTATCTTCATATAGAAGGCGCTTTTTACTGGGGAATCGGGTGCCTGTTTTTATTGTACGGACTGTACAGAGGAATTGAACGTCCGGTGATGTCTCTGATTCTGACAGTCCTTTCTCTTGGAACAAGAGTAGCTCTGGCCTATTTATTTGCGCCAATGCCGCAGTTCGGGGTGTCTGCTATCTGGTGGGCAATCCCTGTTGGCTGGATCCTGGCAGATCTGGCAGGATTTCTTTATTATAAAAGGATACGGAACCGGCTTGGGGCACAGCATGACTGATACAAAAACAAGATCAATGGAATGGGGAGAAAAATGAAATTATGCAGGAAATCATTACTTTTATTATGGAAATTATTGGAACCATAGCGTTTGCAGCTTCCGGCGCCATGGTAGGAGTGGGCAGAAGAATGGATATTTTTGGTGTCTGTGTTCTTGGAGTAGTCACCTCCGTAGGCGGAGGTATGATCCGCGATATTGTTCTGGGAATCATTCCTCCGGGAATGTTTCAGAAGCCGGTTTATACGATTGTGGCAACTGCAACCTCCTGTGTGGTGTTCTGGGTGCTTTATCTGAAAAAAGAGCTTCTGGAAGGCCATTTCAGGGAAATCTATGACCGTTTTATGCTGATCATGGACACCATAGGACTTGGGATCTTTACTGTGGTAGGTGTAAATACAGGAATCCGTCACGGGTATATGGACAATACGTTTCTCCTGGTATTTGTGGGAACTATTACGGGTGTAGGAGGAGGACTTCTGAGAGATATGATGGCAGGAGTTCCACCTTATATCTTTGTCAAGCATATTTATGCCTGCGCTTCGATTGTGGGAGCAGTAGTATGTGTGTATATGTACAGAAGCTTCGGGACGGTGGCAGCCATGGTAGGGGCTTCTGCGGTGGTATTTCTGATCCGTTATCTAGCGGCTCATTACAGATGGAATCTTCCAAGGCTGAAAAGAGAGGACTAGGCCTGTCGGAAAACGGGAGCATAAGCAGAATCAGGCGAAAAAGACCGGAGTTTTTTTGTATACAATGCATATTTGTGATGAAAAATATATAATTAAAATGGAAAATATGGCTAATGTGTGTTATACTAAAGTGTACTAACTGCAAAGCTGAGTGATCTGCCTGTTATTTTTCTAAATGCAGAGGGAAAAAATAGCGAAACAGAGAAGCAGAAAGCTTGTATATCAATTTGACAAGGAAGGTGAGCAATTGGAAAACTACACCAAGTATAAGTTAAAAAGTAACGATGAACTGGCAGAATTATTGGCCGATAAGGATCATTTGTTCGTTGTTGCCTGCAACAAGTGTTTCAAGGAATTTGAAACCATTGAAGAACCGGAATGTGGTGAGTTTGAGAAATTTGCTGCTGAACAGGGAAAAACAGTTACGGGCAGTGTAAAGGTTGATTTCCTGTGCAACAAAACTCAGACTGAGAAAAAATTACAGGATATCATTCCGGAGGGAACAGAAAATGTTATTGTGATCTCCTGCGGACTGGGTATTCAGACAGTTGCAGACCTTGCAGGCAAGCCTGTATATGCTGCCAGCAACTCTCTGAACTATACCGGACATCACGGAATGGCTCTGACCAAAAAGAGCTGTGATGCCTGCGCACAGTGCTATCTGAATCTTACAGGAGGAATCTGTCCTATCGTTGACTGTTCCAAGAGTCTTGTCAACGGACAGTGCGGCGGTGCAAAGGACGGTAAATGTGAGGTAGACGGAAACAAAGACTGCGCATGGGAAAAAATTTACAGAAGACTTGAAAAACAGGGTCGTCTTGAGGAATTTTTAAACCAGCCGGTGCAGCTTCGTGATTATTCCAAAACCAATTTCAAGGTGATCAATGATTATGTAAAAGCTGTCCGCGAAGAACGATTCGCAGGCTACTATGGCGGTGTTCATCCATCAGAGCGTAAAGAATTCAGTGAGCATCTTTCTCTTAAGAGATTTCCGGAGCCGAAGACAGTTGTTATTTCCATGTCACAGCATCTTGGCGCTCCTGCAAATCCGATTGTGCAGGTGGGCGATACCGTTAAGGTAGGTCAGAAGATCGGTGAAGCATCAGCCTTTATCAGTGCGCCTGTACATTCCAGTGTCAGCGGAACTGTAGTTGCAGTAGAACCGCGCCTCCATGCCACCAGAGGCGGTGAGGTTATGGCTGTTGTCATTGAATCTGATGGAAAAAATACTCTGCATGAATCTGTAAAACCACATAAAGGATACGAGGATCTGACACCGGATGAGATCATTGAAATTGTCCGTGAAGCAGGAATCGTAGGCATGGGAGGCGCCGGTTTCCCGACTGCTGTTAAATTAAAACCAAACAAACCGATCGAAGCAGTTCTTCTGAACGGATGCGAATGTGAGCCTCTTCTGACTGCAGACCACAGAGTGCTTCTGGAATTTGCAGATGACATTATCTATGGTCTGAAGGCAGTGCTTAAGACTGTTGACGCTCAGAAGGGTATCATTGTGATCGAGGACAACAAGCCGGATGCCATTGCGCTGATGGAAGAGAAGCTTGCTGACTGCGACAATATTGAAGTGGTGACTGCTAAGACAAAATATCCGCAGGGAGCAGAAAAAACTCTGATCAAGCGTGTAATGGGAAGAACCGTGCCAAGAGGCGGGCTGCCGGCAGATGTAGGAGTGGTTGTCAGCAATATCAGTACCGTTAAAGCGATTTCTGACGCGATCCGTACAGGAATGCCGCTGATCGAGCGTGTGGCTACCGTAACCGGAGAGAAGATCAAAAATCCTGGAAACTATATTGTCAAGATCGGTACCAGTGTGAAGGAAATGATCGATTACTGCGGCGGAACGACAGATGACGATGTTATGATCAAAATGGGCGGACCAATGATGGGATTTGAGCTTACCGATCTCAATGTTCCTATGATGAAGGGCTCCAATGGAATCATTGCCATTGATACTGACCAGACTCAGCCAATGGAGTGTATTAAATGCGGACGCTGCGTAGACGTCTGTCCAATGGAACTTTCACCGCTGTATTTTGCAAAATTTGCGGATGAGCAGAACTGGCAGGGTATGAAAGACATGAACGTAATGGATTGCGTGGAGTGCCGTTCCTGTGAATTTATCTGTTCCTCCAAGATTCCGTTAGTAAGCAAGATCAAAGCCGGAAAAAATGCGATAAGGGAGATGAAGTGATATGCTGATTACTGAACTGAAATCAAAAGAGACTATCGCATCACTGGTGGACGGAAAAAAAGTTTTTATGATCAACTGCCAGGGATGTAAGGAAGTACATTTCCCGGAAAAAGAATCCATGGAACTCCGCAAGGAGCTGGCTGCTGACGGGAAGTTGACAGGTTTTATTACAACCGACTATATCTGTAATCCGGAAAACATGAAGCTGCGTCTTGAAAAACATATGAGCGAAATTCAGGAGGCTGATGCTGTTCTGGTACTTTCCTGCGGAGTAGGAGTACAGACAGTTGCAGAATATCTTGAAGACAAGCCGGTATATGCAGCCTGTGATACATATCCGCTGCCGGGCTTTCAGGGTGTGACTCCTCTGGAATATAAATGCGACCAGTGCGGAGAATGTTATTTGAACTTAACCGGAGGAATCTGTCCTATCACTGCCTGCTCCAAGAGCCTTGTCAATGGACAGTGCGGTGGCTGCAAGGATGGAAAATGTGAAGTGGACAGCGAAATGGAATGCGGCTGGGAACGCATTTACAGACGTCTGGCACAGATCGGACGCCTGGATGTGCTGAAATGCCCCACACAGATCCGTAATTTCGCAACGGATGATGAAGTGTCCAAATAAGACAACGGTTAAAATTTATAGAGTAGGAGCAATGTACGATGAAAATTACTGAAGCATTTGAACGTGGTGAATTTGCAGTAACAGCAGAAGTAGGACCGCCGAAAGGGATTCATATTGAGGGATTGCTGGAGGAAGCAAAAACGTATTTAAGCGATATTACAGCGGTAAACGTAACAGATAATCAGTCTTCTGTTATGCGTCTTGGTTCTCTGGGCGTATGTAAGGCTCTGAAGGATGAAGGCCTTACCCCTATTTTCCAGCTTACCTGCCGTGACAGAAACCGTATTGCGCTGCAGTCTGATCTTTTAAGCGCAGCAATGCTGGGAATCGAAAACCTTCTGCTTCTCACAGGCGATCATACAAAAATGGGTGATCACCCGCAGGCAAAACCGGTATTTGACCTGGATTCCGTATCTCTGATCCATGCGGTAAAACAGCTGGAATCAGGTGTTGATCTGGGTGGAAACCAGCTGGTAGGCGAGCCGCCAAAATTTGCAAAAGGCGCTGTTGTATCTCCGTGCAGCGACTCTGTTGATGCGCAGCTTGCAAAAATGGAACGTAAAGTAGCTGCCGGAGCAGACTATTTCCAGACACAGGCTGTTTTTGAGCCGGAAAAATTTATTAAATTTATGGAAAAAGCAAAACAGTTTGGAAAACCTGTTCAGATCGGTATCATCATTCCGAAATCAGTGGGAATGGCAAGATTCATGAATGCCAATGTTGCAGGCGTTCATGTTCCGGAAGATATGATCAATGAATTGAAAGCAGATAAAGAAAAAACAAAAGCCGGTATTACCGGAGTTGAGATCGCTGCCCGTATTATCAGAGAATGTAAGCCATACTGCCAGGGTGTACATATCATGGCATTAGGCTGGGAATCCAAAGTTCCGGAAGTTCTGAAACTGGCCGGAATCTGATCAGTCCCGGAGCTGCAAAAACAATAGATTTCCCAAATTGAAGGAGACTGTGGTTGTTTGAAAACCACAGTCTCTTTGTCTTATCCTGAGAAAGAAACGGACAATTATTCGATTGGCTGCGTATCCTGAAGTGCCAGATATCCTTCTTCTCCGGTACGGATCTTGACAACATTTTCTATGTCATAGATAAATACCTTGCCGTCTCCGTACTGTCCGGTATGAAGCACTTCTTTGGCTGCTTTCAGAACTGTCTGAACCGGAACCAGACTGACAACAATTTCAATTTTAATTTTTGGAAGAAGATTCATATCCATTTCAATACCACGGTAATAGGTTCGAGCTCCTTTTTGTACCCCACATCCCATCACATTAGTGATAGTGATTCCGGTGACCCCGATTTCATTCATGGCATGCATGAAATCTTCCAGCTTATTCTGACGGGTGATAATAACAATTTTAGTCAGTTTGTGAACTCCCTCTGCCGGAATCTCCGGAATGGCTTCTGCAGGAGCAGATGCGGCAGAATAGTTCTGTACAGGAACTTTTTTAGTGACACCCATAGGTGTCGGAACCGGTGACACGGTATCATGAACAACAAATCCTTCATAAGCACTGGCAAGACCGTGCTCTTTTCCGTCAAGACCTGCAATTTCCTCTTCCGGAGAAACACGAAGTCCCATAGTATGCTTCAGTGCTTGGAAGATGATAGTCATAGTAACTGCTACCCAGCCAATGGTGATGCACATACCAAGAAGCTGTATGCCGAAACCATGGAAGCCGCCTCCGGTAAGAAGTCCTTTCCAGCCTGTTCCTGTTCCGTCAGAAAACAGACCAACGGCAAGTGTACCAAAGGCTCCGTTTAAGGCATGGACACCAACTGCGCCTACCGGATCGTCAATTTTCAGAACCTTATCAATAAATTCAATACCAAATACAACTACAAAACCGGAAATGATGCCGATGATCGCTGCAGAAGCCGGAGAAACGGTATCACAGGCTGCTGTAATTGCCACAAGACCTGCAAGAGAGCCGTTCAGAGACATGGAAACATCAGGCTTTTTGTAACGAAACCAGGTGATAAACATAACAGCTACTGTGGCAACTGCCGCAGAAAGGTTGGTATTTACAAAGATTTTGCCGGCACTTACAATAGCATCGCCTTCCATACTGACAGTAGAAGCACCGTTAAAACCAAACCAGCAGAACCAGAGGATGAAAACACCAAGTGCGCCGACGGTCAGGTTGTGACCGGGAATGGCTTTGGATTTTCCGCTTTTTGAGTATTTTCCGATACGGGGTCCGAGAATGGCTGCACCGATCAGTGCTGCGATACCGCCTACCATGTGTACTGCACAGGAGCCGGCAAAATCATGGAAGCCCATCTGGCTGATAAATCCGCCGCCCCAGATCCAGTGTCCTGATACCGGATATACAATAAGGCTGATCAGAAAACTGTAGACACAGTATGCGGAAAATTTGGTACGTTCTGCCATTGCGCCGGAAACTATCGTGGCGGAAGTGGCACAGAAAACAGTCTGAAAAATAAGAAATGCCCAGAAAGGTACACCATCCGGAAGCATTGCATTACCATAGTTCGCTTCAGATGCAATTCCGTGGATGGAACCAAAGAATCCGTTTCCTGTACCAAACATGATACCGAATCCGATAATCCAGAAAGTCGGTGTACCAATACAGAAATCCATCAGATTTTTCATAATGATATTTCCTGCATTTTTGGCACGGGTAAAACCTGTTTCTACCATTGCAAAACCAGCCTGCATAAAGAAGACAAGCGCGGCACCTATCAGCACCCAGATCGTGTTTACTGCTGAAAATTCCATAATAAATCTCCCCTTTTCCTTTTTATATCGAAAAAGCGCGGGAAAATCAGATTTTCTCGCGCCTTTACGAAGCTTTATAATATGTAAAACAGAGGATATCCGTTATGATGTATGACGAATGGATGAGGAAATCGATAATCAAATTGAGCAAGTCTGACTTGCAGGATATCCTCTGTATTTACCAAAGTATAAAATTAATAATGTTGATCGCTGTTTATACAGAAAACAGTAGTTTTCCATAGGTCGGATATGGAAGAACAGCTTCAGGAAGCAGTGTTTCCGCTTCATCCGCAAAGCTGCGGAGTTTATCCATATCTGCGAGGACTGTTTTCTGATACATTCTGGCACTTTCCAGAAGATCCGCTGTTTCCTGAGCCCGGGCGGTATCTGATTTCAGGGCGGAAAGTTCTATCATCATATTTTCAGAAAGTGCCGTCAGTTTTTTCAGAAGTTCAGCTTCGCCGGAGACAGAGATATCCGGAACGACAGCCTTCTTCAGACTGGCTGTGTGAGCAATCTGTTCCATATAGGTGCAGACAGCCGGGATCAGATCCTTCTGAATGATCTCTGCCATAGTGCAGGATTCAATGTGAAGTGTTTTCACATAGTTTTCAAGCTTGATCTCATAGCGGGAATAAAGTTCGGGTTCTGTAAAAATTTTATGTGAGATCAGAAGCTCTTTATTTTTAGTATCTGTAAAATGAGGCAGAGCATCCGGTGTGGAAACCAGATTATAAAGTCCGCGGTCTGCGGCTTCCTTAAGCCATTCATCTGTATATCCGTTTCCGTTAAAGATAATTCTTTTGTGCTCAGTCACCGTTTCTTTCAGAAGATTGTGAACAGCTGTTTCCATTCTATCAGCAGGGACCTCCTTAAGCTGTTCTGAAAACTGATGAAGTGCTTCTGCAACTGCCGTATTCAGGATGATGTTGGGGTTTGCCACAGAGGATGAGGAACCCAGCATACGGAACTCAAATTTATTTCCTGTGAAAGCAAAAGGAGAAGTACGGTTTCGGTCAGTTGTATCTTTAATGAAATGCGGAAGTACCTTGGCACCGATATCCATCTGCACAGAATCATGACTGCTGAAATATTCATCATTTTCAATTGCCCTGAGAACGTCGGTCAGCTCATCCCCAAGAAAAATGGAAACTACAGCAGGCGGTGCCTCGTTGGCGCCAAGACGATGGTCATTTCCCGCGCTGGCAACTGAGATACGGAGGAGATCTGCATAGTCGTCCACGGCCTTGATAACAGCTACCAGAAATACCAGAAACTGTGTGTTTTCGGCAGGTGTTTTGCCGGGATCCAGAAGATTTACGCCGGTGTCGGTGATCATGGACCAGTTGTTGTGCTTACCGCTTCCGTTGATTCCCTCAAAAGGCTTTTCGTGAAGGAGACATACCAGATCGTGGCGGTCAGCAACCTTTTTCATGATTTCCATTGTAAGCTGATTGTGGTCTACGGCAACATTGGTGGTATCAAAAACCGGGGCAAGTTCATGCTGTGCCGGAGCAACTTCGTTATGTTTGGTTTTTGCAGGTATTCCCAGTTTCCACAGCTCTTCATCCAGATCGTGCATATAGGCAGATACACGGGGTTTCAGAGTTCCGAAGTAGTGATCCTCCATTTCCTGGCCTTTTGGCGCCGGAGCGCCGATCAGTGTACGGCCGCAGAAAATCAGGTCTTTTCGCTGATTGTAAAGATTCTTATCTACCAGAAAGTATTCCTGCTCCGGACCTACGGTGGTATTGATATGCTTTATCTCGTTATTTCCAAGAAGATGAAGAATCTTCACGGCTTCTCTGTTCAGCGTATCCATGGAACGGAGAAGAGGAGTTTTTTTGTCCAGAGCCTCTCCGCTGTAGGAACAGAAAGCCGTCGGAATATAAAGAGTACGGTCTTTGATAAAAGCCGGAGAAGTCGGATCCCATGCAGTGTAGCCTCTGGCTTCAAAAGTTGCACGAAGTCCTCCGGATGGAAAGCTGGAGGCATCCGGCTCTCCTTTTACCAGTTCCTTTCCAGAAAAATCCATAATGATCTGTCCGTCTCCTGCAGGAGAAATAAAACTGTCATGTTTTTCGGCTGTAAAATTGGTCATTGGCTGGAACCAGTGAGTATAATGGGTTGCACCGTTTTCAATGGCCCATTCTTTCATTGCAACAGCTACAGAATTGGCAACATCCAGTTCCAGATGCGTGCCGTTCTGGATGGTTTTGCGCAGAGCCTTGTACATATCCTTAGGTAATTTGTTCCTCATGATCCTGTCGTTAAAAACAAGGCTTCCATACAGTTCGGGAATATTTTTTTCCATAAAGAGTTTCTCCTTTCAGGTATAGGTTTCAGAAAATAAAAAAGACGCCTCGGATCCTGATGGTCAAGATCCAAAGCGTCTTTGCTTATGTGAAGTAGTATACACAAAAAATTACGGTTGTCAATAACTTTTTACAAAAAACTTGACAAAAAATTTTATCACACTATAATGGCAGTGTGAAATAGAGAGGAGGACATAAGATGGCAGAATTAAAAGAAGCCTGTGGTGTGTTTGGAATTTATGACCTGGATGGAGGGAATGTGGTACCGGCTGTTTATTATGGTCTTACGGCACTGCAGCACAGAGGACAGGAGTCCTGCGGACTTGCAGTTTCCAATACAAAGGGAGAAGCTGGAAATATTCAGTTTCATAAGGATCTGGGGCTGGTAAGTGAGGTGCTCCGCCGGGAAACACTGGAAAAAATGTCAGGAGATCTGGGGATCGGACATGTGCGGTATTCTACTACCGGAGCTTCTGTGGCAGAAAACGCGCAGCCTCTTGTACTGTCTTATATTAAGGGAACACTTGCCCTTGCCCATAATGGAAATCTGATCAACACAAAAGAACTGAAATGGGAACTGATCCAGAATGGGGCCGTTTTTCATACGACAACAGATTCTGAGGTAATCGCTTTTCATATTGCAAGAGAAAGAGTTCATTCCGATTCCGTAGAGGAAGCAGTTTTAAAAACAGCGCGAAAATTAAAGGGGGCTTACGGTCTGGTGATCATGAGTCCAAGAAAGCTTATCGGTGTCCGCGATCCTTATGGACTGAAGCCTCTTTGTATTGGAAAAAGAGATCACACGTATGTGCTTGCTTCCGAAAGCTGCGCACTGAATTCTGTAGGTGCTGAGTTTGTCCGTGATGTGGAGCCGGGAGAGATGGTGATCATTTCCCGGGAGGGGATACGATCCAACCGTGAGCTTGCCGGAGAAAAAACTGCACATTGTGTATTTGAATATATTTACTTTGCCCGGCTTGACAGCGTTCTGGACGGAGTTGGAATTTATGATGCCCGTATCCGGGGTGGAAAATCTCTTGCAAGGTCCTATCCGGTGGAGGCGGATCTGGTTACCGGCGTTCCGGATTCCGGCATTCCGGCGGCAAAAGGCTACTCAGAGGAATCTGGAATTCCCTTTGGTCTTGCCTTTTATAAAAACAGCTATATAGGAAGAACCTTTATTAAACCTACGCAAAAGGAAAGAGAATCCAGTGTACATATGAAACTCAGCGTACTGGAATCAGCAGTAAAAGGGAAAAGGATCGTTCTGGTAGATGATTCCATAGTAAGAGGAACCACCATTGCCAATCTGATCCATATGCTGAAGAAGGCAGGAGCCAGAGAAGTTCATGTAAGGATCTCGTCTCCGCCTTTTCTTCATCCCTGTTATTTTGGGACGGACGTTCCTTCCAACGATCAGCTGATCGCATCCATCCACAGTACAGAGGAGATCTGCCGTATGATCGGCGCCGATTCTCTGGGCTATATGAAGCTGGAATATCTGGAAGGGATGGCAGGGGGACTGCCTTTATGCAGAGCCTGCTTTGATGGAAATTATCCCATGGAGATCCGATAAGAGCGGATCGGAACTTTTGAAATTTGCTGACTTGAAATTTTGTTAAAAATATCTTTACAAACGAAAAAAAATAGGTTATAGTAGGGAACATATTTTAAACAGATCAGTAATATCTGACAAAGGCGTCAGAAGCTTTGGGGCTTACCCTCCCCTTTCAGGCTTCCGACGCTTTTTTTATGATCTGGAGGAGGAAATCGAAGATGGTAAAATATGTATTTGTTACTGGAGGAGTGGTATCCGGTCTTGGAAAGGGAATCACAGCAGCGTCCCTTGGAAGGCTTCTGAAAGCCAGGGGATATCAGGTGACCATGCAGAAATTTGATCCCTATATTAATATGGATCCGGGAACTATGAACCCTATCCAGCATGGAGAAGTATTTGTTACAGAAGACGGAACAGAAACAGATCTGGATCTTGGTCACTACGAACGTTTTATCGATGAAAATCTGGACAAAAATTCCAATGTGACAACCGGAAAAATATACTGGTCTGTTCTTCAGAAGGAAAGGCACGGAGATTTTGGAGGAGGAACCGTTCAGGTGATACCTCATATTACAAATGAGATTAAAAGCCGCTTTTACCGTGCAAAAAAACAGGATGAGGACCGAATCGCCATCATTGAGGTGGGAGGAACTGTAGGGGATATAGAAAGCCAGCCTTTTCTGGAGGCAATCCGCCAGTTTCAGCAGGAGACAGGACACGAAAATGCTGTCCTGCTCCATGTTACTCTGATCCCATATCTGAAAGCATCTGGAGAAATGAAAACAAAACCTACCCAGGCAAGTGTAAAGGAACTTCAGGGAATGGGGATCCAGCCGGATGTTCTCATATGCAGAAGCGAATATCCTCTTACCGAAGAAATCCGGCAGAAAATTGCCCTGTTCTGTAATGTTCCGGTCAGCCATGTACTGCAGAATCTGGATGTGGAATATCTTTATGAAGCGCCTCTGGCAATGGAAAGAGAGAAACTGGCAGATGTAGTGCTGGAAAGCCTTCGTATGGAAAACAGAAAGCCGGATCTTCGTGACTGGGAAGCGATGGTGGCAGATCTCCGGGCTCCGGAAACAACGGTGAACATTGCCATCGTTGGAAAATATACGCAGCTCCACGACGCATATTTAAGTGTAGTGGAGGCATTGAAGCACGGCGGGATATCCTGCAGGGCAAAGACAGAGCTTATATGGATTGATTCCGAGGAATTAAATGAAAAAAATATGGATCAGCTGCTCCATACAGCGGACGGAATCCTTGTTCCCGGCGGCTTCGGAAACCGGGGAACCGAGGGTATGATTCTGGCAGCACAGTATGCAAGGGTTCACAGGATCCCCTACCTGGGAATCTGTCTGGGCATGCAGATGGCTATTGTAGAATTTGTCCGTCATGTACTGGGCTATGAGGATGCAAACAGTATAGAACTGGCTCCTTCAACAGGTCATCCGGTAATCGCGCTTATGCCGGATCAGGAAAAAGTGGAGGATCTGGGAGGAACTCTGCGGCTGGGAAGTTATCCCTGTATTCTTGCAGAGGGCTCCAGAGCAGAGGCGCTTTTTGGAACAAGGGAGATCAGGGAACGCCACAGACACCGCTATGAGGTCAGCAATGCGTATCGGCAGGAACTGTCAGAGAACGGAATGGTGATTGCCGGAACATCTCCGGACGGAAGAATCGTGGAAATGATTGAACTGGAAGATCATCCGTTTTTTCAGGGAACGCAGGGACATCCTGAATTTAAGTCACGACCAAATCATGCGCATCCTCTTTTCCGGGGATTTGTGGAGGCGGCCAGTGCACACAGGAAGGAAATGAGGATATCTGATTAAAGATACAGGAGGATGAGGATTATGAAAGAAGTGAGAAAGGAAGAACAACAGGGGCTTTATCGCCGGGAGTTTGAACATGATAACTGCGGTATCGGTGCAGTAGTAAATATTAAAGGCAAAAAAACACATGAAACAGTTGCCAATGCCCTGAGGATTGTAGAGCATCTGGAACATCGTGCAGGAAAGGATGCAGAAGGCGAGACTGGTGACGGAGTAGGGATCCTTCTGCAGATTTCCCATAAATTTTTTAAAAAAGTATGCAAAAAAGAGGGATTTGATATTGGCGGAGAAAGGGAATATGGAATTGCCCAGCTGTTTTTTCCGCAGCATGAGATCCGCCGTGCACAGGCGAAAAAAATGTTTGAGATTATTCTTGAAAAGGAAGATCTGAAGCTTCTGGGCTGGAGGACGGTTCCGGTATTTCCGGAGGTTCTGGGAAGTAAGGCAAGAGAATGTATGCCCTGTATCATGCAGGCATTTATACGGAAACCCCAGGATGTGGAAGCCGGAATCAGTTTTGACCGGAGGCTTTATATTGCCCGTCGGGAATTTGAACAGAGCAATGATAATACCTATGTGGTGTCCATGAGCAGCAGGACCATTGTGTATAAAGGAATGTTTCTGGTGGGGCAGCTTCGGACTTTCTTTGCGGATCTTCAGAATAAGGATTATGAATCTGCCATTGCAATGGTCCATTCACGGTTCAGTACCAATACCAATCCCAGCTGGGAAAGAGCACATCCAAACCGCTTTATTGTTCATAACGGAGAGATTAATACCATCCGTGGAAATGCAGACAAGATGCTGGCAAGAGAGGAAAACATGGAATCTCCCTATCTGAAAGGAGAACTTCACAAGGTACTTCCGGTGGTGAACCGAAACGGTTCTGATTCCGCCATGCTTGACAACACACTGGAATTTCTTGTTATGAGCGGTATGGAGCTTCCTCTTGCGGTTATGATCACGATTCCGGAACCCTGGGCATACAATGATACAATTTCCCAGGAAAAAAGGGATTTCTATCAGTACTATGCGACAATGATGGAACCCTGGGACGGCCCGGCTTCTATTCTGTTTTCGGATGGAGATGTAATGGGCGCAGTTCTTGACAGAAACGGTCTTCGTCCTTCCAGATATTATATTACTTCTGACGGATATATGATCCTTTCTTCTGAGGTAGGTGTGCTTCCGGTACCGGAAGAAAATATTGTTCTGAAGGAGCGCCTCCATCCGGGAAAAATCCTTCTGGTAGATACGGTTCAGGGCAAGGTGATCGACGATAATGAGCTGAAAGAAAAATATGCCAAAGCGCAGCCGTACGGAGAGTGGCTGAACAGCAATCTGGTACGTCTGAAAGATATCAAAATCCCCAATGTCCGTGTGGAGGAATATACAGAGGAGCAGAGGGCGAGGCTTCAGAAGGCTTTCGGCTATACCTATGAGCAGTACCGGACTTCCATCAGAAATATGGCGTTAAATGGAGCGGAAAGCATCGGAGCCATGGGAGCTGATACCCCTCTTGCGGTTCTGTCCAGAGAACACCGCCCTTTGTTTGATTATTTTAAACAGCTTTTTGCACAGGTGACAAATCCTCCCATTGATGCTATCCGTGAGGAAATTGTTACATCTACCAGTGTTTATGCAGGAAAGGACGGAAATCTTCTGGTGCAGCAGCCGGAAAACTGTCGTGTCCTGAAAATCCTGCACCCGATCCTGACCAATACGGATATGCTGAAAATCAAAAATCTGAAGCAGGAAGGCCTGCGGTCCGCCGTTGTATCGACTCTCTATTATAAGAGCACCAGACTGGAGCGGGCAATGGATCGTCTTTTTGTGGAGGTGGACAAGGTATTCCGGGAAGGCGCCAATATTCTGGTGCTTTCAGACCGGGGAGTAGATGAGAACCATATGGCGATCCCGTCTCTTCTGGCAGTTTCCGCGGTGCATCAGCATCTGGTAAAAACCAAGAAAAGTACTTCTCTGGCTATTATCGTAGAATCCGGAGAGCCCAGAGAGGTTCATCATTTTGCTGCTCTTCTGGGATATGGTGCAAGTGCAGTCAATCCGTATCTTGCCCAGGAAACCATCCGGGAGCTGATTGATAATCACATGCTGGACAAGGACTATTATGCGGCAGTAGAAGACTATAATCATGCAGTACTGAGTGGAATCGTAAAGATTGCGTCTAAAATGGGAATCTCCACGATCCAGTCCTACCAGGGATCCCAGATCTTTGAGGCGGTAGGTATCTCCAAAGAGGTGATCGATAAGTATTTTACCGGAACCGTAAGCCGGATCGGCGGTATTACTCTGGAGGATATTGAGGAAAATGTGGAAAAACTCCATTCGGAAGCCTTTGACCCTCTGGGGCTGAATACGGATCTGACTCTTGACAGTGTGGGTGCGCACAAAATGCGCAGTCAGGGAGAAGAGCATCGCTATAATCCAAGAACCATTCATTTACTCCAACAGTCTGCAAAATGCGGAAGCTATGAGATGTTTAAAGAGTATACAAAACTGGTAGATAAGGAGAATCACGGATCTTTAAGGGGACTGATGGATTTTGTTTATTCAGAAAATCCAGTCCCTCTGGATGAGGTGGAAAGCGTTGAGGAGATTGTGAAGCGCTTCAAGACAGGCGCCATGTCTTATGGTTCCATTTCACAGGAAGCCCATGAGACCCTTGCTATTGCAATGAATCATCTTCATGGAAAGTCCAACACAGGTGAAGGCGGGGAAAGTGAGGAGAGGATTGCTTCCTCCGGATCGGCGGATGACCGCTGTTCTGCCATCAAACAGGTTGCCAGCGGACGATTTGGCGTGACCAGCCGTTATCTTGTATCGGCAAAAGAAATCCAGATCAAGATGGCGCAGGGGGCAAAACCGGGCGAGGGCGGACACCTTCCGGCAAAGAAGGTTTATCCATGGGTTGCAAAAACCCGCCATTCCACTCCCGGAGTAAGTCTGATCTCCCCTCCGCCGCATCATGACATTTACTCCATTGAAGATCTGGCCCAGCTGATCTATGATCTGAAAAATGCAAATAAATTTGCGGATATTTCGGTAAAACTTGTATCAGAGGCGGGAGTAGGAACAGTAGCTGCCGGAGTGGCCAAGGCAGGAGCCCAGACTATTCTGATCTCCGGATACGATGGAGGAACTGGAGCTGCCCCCAGAAGCTCCATACACAATGCAGGACTTCCATGGGAACTGGGACTTAGTGAAACTCACCAGACACTTCTGAAAAACGGACTTCGCAGCCGGGTGCGTATTGAAACAGACGGAAAGCTCATGAGCGGACGTGACGTTGCCATTGCGGCGCTTTTAGGAGCAGAGGAATTTGGATTTGCCACAGCGCCTCTTGTAACCATGGGTTGTGTGATGATGCGAGTCTGCAATCTGGATACCTGTCCTGTAGGTGTAGCTACACAGAATCCGGAGCTTCGGAAGCGTTTCCGGGGAAAACCTGAATATGTGGAAAATTTCATGAAATTTATTGCAGAAGAGCTGCGGGAATATATGGCCAGACTGGGCGTGCGTACCGTTGACGAGATGGTAGGAAGAAGTGATCTTCTCAAGGCGGCGGACAGGGCTGACGAACCGCATATCGGAAAAGTAGACCTGAGCGCTATCCTGGATAATCCTTACACAGGCAAAACACAGAAGGTGACCTTTGATTCCAGGGCTGTTTATAATTTTGAACTGGAAAAAACGTTAGATGAAAAAATTCTTCTGAAAAAATGTATTCGGGCTGTCTCCGGCGGAACAAAGGCGGAATTAAACGTGGAAGTGACCAATACAGATCGTACATTTGGAACAATCCTGGGAGCAGAAATTACCAGACAGAACCCAGCAGGTCTTCCGGATGATTCCATTGTAATCAACTGCAAAGGTGCCGGCGGACAAAGTTTTGGAGCGTTTATCCCAAAAGGTCTGACGCTTTGTCTTACCGGTGACAGCAATGATTATTTTGGCAAGGGGCTGTCCGGCGGCAGGCTGATCGTAAAAGTTCCGGAAAAGGCCGGATATAAGGCAGAAGAAAATATTATTGTGGGAAATGTGGCTCTTTACGGCGCCACAAGCGGAACCGCCTTTATCAACGGCGTGGCCGGAGAACGGTTTGCAGTGAGAAATTCCGGGGCCTGCGCTGTGGTAGAAGGTGTAGGCGAGCACGGCTGCGAATACATGACCGGAGGCCGGGTTGTGGTTCTTGGAAAGACCGGCAAAAACTTTGCGGCGGGTATGAGCGGCGGCATCGCTTATGTACTGGATACAGAGAACATGCTTTACCGGAATATCAATAAAGCGATGATCTCTATCGAACAGGTGGAAAATAAATATGACAGACAGGAGCTGAGGAATCTGATCGAGGCCCATGTGAAGGCGACTGGGTCAGAGCTTGGTAAAAAAATTCTGGATAACTTTGCATATTATCTTCCTCATTTTAAAAAGCTGATTCCGGATGAATATAAAAGGATGCTTACTTTAAGCGCCAAGCTTGAAGAAAAAGGTCTTACCGGTGAACAGGCACAAATGGAAGCTTTTTATGAAAGTATCGGAGTAAAACATTAAGGAGGAAGCTATGGGAAAACCAACAGGATTTTTGGAATATAAAAGAGAAAATGCAAAGGTACTGGCTCCTAAGGTGAGAATTGCGGACTTTCATGAATTTCGTTTCCCTTTAAGCCTCGAAAAACAAAGACTGCAGGGAGCACGCTGTATGGCCTGCGGCGTTCCCTTCTGCCAGTCAGGCGCAATGATCGCAGGAATGACTTCTGGTTGTCCTCTGCACAATCTGGTGCCAGAGATAAATGATCTGGTATACACAGGGAACTGGAAACAGGCTTATTTAAGGCTGACCAAGACACACAGCTTTCCGGAATTTACGTCCAGAGTGTGTCCGGCTCTCTGTGAGGCTGCCTGTACCTGCAATCTGGACGGAGAGCCGGTGGCAACCAAAGAAAACGAAAGAGCCATTATTGAAACCGCATTTGCAGAAGGCTGGGTGAAGCCTCAGAAACCAAAGGTTCGTACCGGAAAAACAGTTGCAATCGTAGGAAGCGGACCAGCCGGTCTTGCAGCGGCGCAGGAGCTGAACCGGAGAGGACATACGGTCGTTGTTTATGAAAGAAGCGATCGTCCCGGAGGTCTGCTGCGGTATGGAATTCCAAATATGAAGCTGGAAAAATCTGTAGTAGACCGCAGAATCCGTCTGATGGAAGAAGAAGGTGTAATCTTTAAAGTAAAGACAGACGTGGGAAAAGATGTCAAAGCAGAGGAGCTTCTGAAAACGTATGACAGAGTACTTCTGACCTGCGGAGCTTCGTCTCCCAGAGATATCAGAGTGCCGGGAAGAGACGCAAAGGGAATATGGTTTGCCGTAGATTTCCTGGGAACAGTAACCAGAGCTCTTCTGGACAGTGATTTTACAAAGATACCATATGAGATGGCCAGAGACAGGCATGTTCTTGTGATAGGCGGAGGCGATACCGGAAACGACTGTGTGGGAACAGTGATCCGTCTGGGAGCCAAATCTGTTACACAGCTGGAAATGATGCCGAAGCCTCCGGCTGAAAGAGCTGCTGATAATCCGTGGCCACAGTGGCCGAGAGTTCTGAAAACCGACTATGGACAGGAAGAGGCCATTGCTGTCTTTGGAAAGGATCCAAGAGTATACCAGACAACAGTTACAGAGTTTATTGCCGACAAAAAAGGGAATATTTGCAAGGCAAAGACAGTTGGACTGCAAAGTAAAAGGGATGAAAAAACAGGAAGGATGATCATGATTCCGGCCGAGGGAACGGAGAAAGTGATCACTGCCGATCTGGTTCTGATCGCAGCCGGATTTCTGGGAAGCCAGAAATATGTGACAGATGCTTTTCAGGTAGCTGTAAATGAAAGAATCAATGTGGAGACGGCTCCGGACGGCTATGCTACGACGGTTCCCCGTGTATTTGCAGCAGGAGATATGCGCAGAGGACAGTCTCTTGTTGTCTGGGCAATCCGGGAAGGAAGAGAGGCTGCCAGAGCTGTGGATGAATCTCTGATGGGATATACCAATCTCTGATTCTGTGAAGAATTTTGTCGAAAGTTTATAGGAGATCTTCTTCAGGAATTTGTTGACAAAGGAAAAACACATTGCTATAATACCTGCATGAACAAAGGCGTTCTTTCAATGGGGATACTGTTGGAAGTGCGCCTTTTTTAATTTAGCGATTAAGGAGAGAATAACATGGGGAATTATTCCAGAAAGGAAATATTACAGCTGGTTGAAGAAGAGGATGTGGAATTTATCCGCCTTCAGTTTACAGATATGTTTGGCGTTATTAAAAATATCGCAGTGACATCCAGAGAACTTCCACGGATACTGGATAACAGATGCAGAGTAGACTGGACACTGATAACAGGTGAATGTATGGATAATGAGGCAGAAATGTTTCTTTATCCGGATCTTGATACGTTTGCAATCCTTCCCTGGCGGCCTCAGCAGGGAAAGGTGGCCAGATTTCTGTGTGATCTCTACTGTGCAGACGGTACACCGTATAAGAACAGTTCACGATATATCCTGAAGCAGAATCTGGAAAAAGCAGGAGAAGAAGGATATACGTTTTTTGCAGATCCGGAATGTGAGTTTTTTCTGTTTCATACAGACGATAATGGAATTCCCACTACTGTCAGTCATGAGCAGGCAGGATATCTGGATGTGAGTCCTCTGGATCTTGGAGAAAACGCACGGAGAGACATGGTTCTTACTTTGGAAGATATGGGGGTGGAGGTAGAATCCTCCCACCATGAAAAAGCACCGGCACAGCATGAAATTGATTTCAGATATGGGGAAGCGGGCAGGATCGCCGACTGTGTCATGACTTTTAAGATGGCAGTCCGTACAGTTGCCAGACGCCATGGACTCCATGCAACTTTTATGCCAAAGCCCAGATCAGAGTTTAATGGTTCCGGTATGCATCTGAAATTTTCTCTTGTAAAAGACGGACAGAATATTTTTGAGTGTAAGGAGATACCGGGGAAAATCAGTGATGCGGCATTTTATTTTGCAGGAGGTCTTCTTGCACACAGCAGAGAAATGGCGCTGATCACCAATCCGCTGGTGAATTCTTACAAGCGCCTGGTTCCCGGATACGGGGCGCCTACTGAACTTACCTGGACAGATTCAGATCAGAAATCTCTTGTAAGGATCCCGTTTTTCAGAGGACAGGAGTCCATGGTAGAACTGAGGAGCCCGGATGCTGCGGCAAATCCTTATCTTGTGCTGGCGGTATGCCTGGCAGCAGGGATGGACGGTATTCGAAAACGGCTGGTTCCTCTGAAAGCGGGGGAAACGGAGAATCCGGACTGTCTTCCGGAGACTTTGAAAGAAGCAATCGATATTTTTGAAAACAGTTCCTGGATCAGAGAAATCCTGGGAGAGGATTTCTGCAGGATTTATGTGGAGTCTAAGAAAAAAGAATGGCTGAGATATACGCGGCAGGTAACAGACTGGGAGGTTGAGGAGTATTTGTACCGTCTGTAGCCCGTAAAAAGGAATCCGGGTTTTGGAAGGATTAAGGAGAGGAACATATGGACAGCATTGTGATCGCATTACCGAAAATTGAAGACGCAAAGAAGCTGCGTGCGGTTCTGGAACGGCATGGTTTTTCGGTGGCGGCAGTGAGCAGTTCCGGATCAGGCGCTCTATCTTATTTATCGGAGCTTGGAAATGGTGTGCTGATATGTGGACGTCGGCTTTCTGATACAGGATATCTGGAGATTAAGGAATGTATGCCGGAGGGATTTGAAATGCTCCTGCTGGCATCGGCAGGGTTTATATGTCAGGTACCGGATTCTGTCCTCTGTGTGGAAATGCCTGTCAAGGCCGGCGATCTGATTAATACTGTTCATATGATGCTGACTCAGCAGGAACGACGCAGAAGGAAAGAAAAGAAAAAAAACAAGAACAGAAGCTGGAAAGAGCAGAATTATATTTCCAATGCAAAACTGATCCTGATGCAGAGAAACCACCTCAGTGAGGAGGAAGCATATCGCTATATACAGAAATGCAGTATGGATTCAGGAACGAACATGGTGGAAACAGCCCAGATGATCCTGATGCTGTTTTTTGAGGAATAACGAGGAGTAACATGAAAAAATAATAAGCCACTGACGTAATGGAGGATGAGGATATGGAATATACGGATGGGAAATGGAAAAAAAACAGTACGGACTGGGATGAGCTTATGAGTACTTCCCTGCTGGACCGGGAAGCAGTGATTGAAGGAGCCGTTCACAGCATCCGAAATATGGGCGATGTGGCTTTTATAATATTGAGAAAAAGAGAGGGGCTGTTTCAGACTGTTCTGGAAAATAAAATTCCGGACTGTTCAGTTCATCAGCTGAAAGAAGCAATGACTGTACAGGTGAAAGGAATTCTGAAAAAAGAGGAGCGGGCTCCTCATGGACGGGAACTGAGGATCACAGGTGTGAAGATATTGTCTTTCCCGGCAGAATCTATGCCCCTTGCCATAGACAAATGGAAACTGAATACTTCGCTTGAGTCAAAGCTGAATATGCGTTCCATTGCGCTTCGAAATATCAGGGAACGTTCCAAATTCAGGATTCAGGAGGCTCTTGTGAGAGCATTCCGTGATTATCTTTATGAACATGGTTTTACAGAGATCCATACGCCGAAACTGGGCGCCAGAGGAGCAGAAGGTGGTGCAAATGTTTTTAAATTAAGCTATTTTCATAAGCCGGCTGTTCTGGCGCAAAGTCCGCAGTTTTATAAACAGATGATGGTGGGAGTATTTGACAGAGTGTTTGAAACAGGTCCTGTATTCCGGGCGGAAAAGCACAATACCAAACGTCACTTAAACGAATATACCAGTCTGGATCTGGAAATGGGATATATAGACAGCTTTCAGGAAATCATGTCCATGGAAACCGGATATCTTCAATATGCCATGGCTCTTTTAAAAAAAAGTTATGGTAAAGAACTGTCTTTATTGAAACTGGAGCTTCCAAATGTAGACAGGATTCCGGCAGTACAGTTTGAGAAGGCAAAAAAACTTGTTTCAGAAAAATATAACAGGCCCGTCCGCAATCCTTACGATCTGGAACCGGAGGAGGAAGCTCTGATCGGAAGGTATTTTAAGGAAGAATATAATTCTGATTTTGTATTTGTCACTCATTACCCGTCAAAAAAGCGGCCGTTTTATGCAATGGATGATCCGGCAGATCCGCGTTTTACGCTGAGCTTTGATCTTTTGTTCCGTGGTCTTGAGGTCACAACTGGAGGACAGCGCATCCATGATTATCAGCAGCTTACCGCCAAGATTGCAGACAGAGGGATGGAAGAAGAAGGCATGGAACAGTATCTGGATGCTTTTAAACATGGTATGCCGCCTCATGGCGGATTGGGGATTGGCCTGGAACGGCTGACGATGCAGCTTCTGGGAGAGGAAAATGTCCGTGAAGCCTGTCTGTTTCCAAGAGACATGAACCGTCTGGAACCCTGATCCGGATACAGGAAAAATATTTCAGGTCAACAGGGAATCAAAAAGCAGAAAAGAGGAATATCCATGGCAAAGATCATAGATGATGAAACAATGGAAAATGTCTGCCTTCTTGCAAAACTTTCTCTGGAAGAGGAAGAACGGGAGGCCGCACGGGCGGAAATGCAGAAAATGCTTACCTATGTAGAGAAGCTAGATCAGCTGGATACAGAAGGTACAGAGCCTATGTCCCATATTTTTGGCAGTGAGAATGTGTTCCGTGAGGATGAAATCGTAAATGAAAACCAGAAAACTGCCATGCTGTTTAATGCGCCAAGAACAAAAGACGGCCAGTATCATGTGCCGAAGACAATAGGATAGGAAGTGACATAAATGGAATTAAGCCAGATGACTGCACTGGAACTGTCCCGTAATATCAGGGAAAAAAAGATCTGCGTTTCAGACAGTGTAGAAAGTGTGTTTCACCAGATCAGAAAAAAAGAAAAGAAAATTCATGCATACCTGGATCTTTATGAAGAGGACGCATATAAGAGGGCAGAGCAGGTTCAGAAAGGAATTGAGCAGGGAATCTATACAGGTCCTTTGGCAGGAGTACCGATCGCGGTAAAGGATAATATCTGTATCAGAGGTAAAAAGACAACCTGTGCATCCGGAATACTGGAAAATTTTATTCCTACATATCAGGCTGAGGTGATCGACCGTCTGGAACAGGCAGGAATGATCCTCATAGGAAAAACGAATATGGACGAATTTGCCATGGGAAGTACAACAGAAACATCTGCTTTTGGTGTTACGGCAAATCCGTGGAATACAGAGCATGTACCGGGCGGTTCATCAGGGGGTTCCTGTGCGGCAGTTGCGGCCGGAGAGGCATATATGGCTCTTGGATCCGACACAGGCGGTTCCATTCGTCAGCCCAGCGCTTTTTGCGGAGTGACCGGAATCAAGCCAACCTATGGAACCGTATCCCGATATGGTCTGGTGGCATATGCGTCTTCTCTTGATCAGATTGGTCCTGTGGGAAAAAATACAGAAGACTGTGCTGCTCTCCTTCAGGTAATTGCCGGATATGATCCAAAGGACAGCACTTCTCTCAGGAGAGAACTTCCGAAATCTGGACTGACTTCAGGGAAAGATCTGAAGGGAATGCGGTTTGGCGTTCCTGAAGAATATATGGCAGAGGGAATGGAAGAAGGAGTACGTAAGGTTTTTCTTGCTTCTCTGAAGCTTTTGGAGGAACTGGGAGCTGAAGTGGAATTTTTTTCCATGAAAACTACGGAATATGTAATCCCGGCATATTATATCATTGCCTGTGCAGAAGCAAGCTCCAATCTGGAAAGATTTGACGGTGTAAAGTATGGATTTCGTGCGGCAGAATATCAGGGACTTCATGATATGTACAGAAAAACAAGAACGCAGGGGTTCGGAAAAGAGGTAAAAAACAGAATCATGCTGGGCTCATTTGTTTTGAGCTCCGGTTATTATGACGCTTATTATCTGAAAGCATTAAAGGCAAAAGCTCTGATCAAAAAAGAATTTGACCAGGCCTTTGAGAAGTATGATGTGATTCTTGCTCCGGCGGCTCCCCATACGGCTCCAAAGCTGGGAGAAAGCCTGAAAGATCCTCTTACCATGTATCTGGGTGATATTTATACAGTAGCAGTAAATCTCTGCGCCCTTCCTGCCATTTCCCTTCCGGGTGGCTTTGACAGAAAAGGGCTGCCCGTAGGATTTCAGATGATTGGCCCTTGTTTTGGAGAAAATACGCTGATCCGGTCAGCGGCTGTATTTGAAAATGCACGGGGGAAATTTCCATCAGCAGAAAAAGGAGGCACAGAGGTATGAGACAGTATGAGACCGTGATCGGACTGGAGGTTCATATAGAGCTTGCCACAAAAACCAAAATTTTCTGCGGCTGTTCTACGGAATTTGGCGGAGAGCCCAATACCCATACCTGTCCGGTATGTGCCGGGATGCCCGGTTCTCTTCCGGTTCTGAACCGTCAGGTGGTGGAATTTGCGCTGAAAGCCGGAATTGCGGCAAATTGTCAGATCAATCAACTATGCAAATTTGACCGGAAAAATTATTTTTATCCTGACAATCCGCAGAATTATCAGATATCACAGCTCTATCTGCCTTTGTGTCATGATGGATGGATAGAGATTGAAACCTCAGCCGGAAAGAAAAAGATCAGGATTCATGAAATACATATGGAAGAAGATGCCGGTAAACTGATCCATGACGAATGGGAAGACTGTTCACTGGTAGATTATAATAGAAGCGGAGTACCTCTGATCGAGATTGTTTCCGAACCGGATATGAGAAGTGCTGAGGAGGTTATTGCATATCTGGATAAACTTCGCTGCATGATGCAGTATCTTGGAATTTCGGACTGTAAGCTTCAGGAAGGTTCCATGCGTGCAGATGTCAACCTTTCTGTCTGTGAGTCAGGAAGCGATGTCTGGGGAACCAGAACAGAAATGAAGAACCTGAATTCTTTCAAAGCCATCACAAGAGCGATTGAAGCTGAACGGGAGAGACAGATCGAGCTTCTTGAAATGGGAAGACCGGTAATTCAGGAGACAAGGCGGTGGGACGACAATAAAGAAAGCTCTCGTGCCATGAGATCAAAGGAAGACGCTAAGGATTATCGATATTTTCCGGATCCGGATCTGCCGCCGGTTCATATTTCAGATGAATGGATTCAGAGAATCCGTAATACGCAGCCACAGCTGCGGGAAGAAAAGCAGCAGAGATATCAGGATGAGATGGGACTTTCCGATTATGATGCCAGAGTTTTGACGGAATCGGCACATCTGGCTGATCTTTTTGAAAAAACAGCAGAACTCAGTCAGAATCCCAAAAGGACAGCAGCATGGTTTATGGGGGAAGTTCTTCGCCTGATAAAAGAATACGGTACAGAACCGGAAAAGGTTTGTTTTTCGCCGAAACACCTTGCACGGCTGATTTGTATGGTAGAGGAAAAGAAGGTCAGCCCTGCCAATGCAAAAAAGGTATTTGAGCATATCTTTAACGAAGATACAGACCCGGAAGTTTTTGTCCGGGAGCATGGTCTGGGGATCGTGCAGAATGACGATCTTATGCAGCGTGTGGTTCAGAAGGTTCTTGCAGAGAATCCGGGTCCTCTTTCAGAGCTTCTGGGAGGTAAGGAAAAAGTATTCGGTTTTTTTGTAGGCCAGATGATGAGAGAATTGAAGGGTACAGCAAGCCCTGAGGCGGTAAGGGACGCCCTTACGGAAGAAATAAACAAGAACAGGAGATAGAATATGGTAACAGTAAATAGAAACTATCTGAAACTGCCGGGCAGTTATCTGTTTTCCACAATTGCCGGAAAAGTGTCCGCTTTTCAAAAGGAAAATCCGGAAGCCAGAATCCTTCGCCTTGGAATTGGAGATGTGACACAGCCTCTTGCCCCGGCAATCATTGAAAGTCTTCACAGATCAGTGGATGAAATGGCACATCAGGAAACTTTCCGGGGGTATGCACCGGATCTGGGCTATGAATTTTTGAGAGATGCCATTGCAAAGAATGACTACAAAGACAGAGGATGTAACATTTCAGCAGATGAGATATTTATTTCTGACGGAGCAAAAAGCGATTCCGGAAATATCCAGGAGATCTTTGGGGCAGATAATAAGGTGGCTGTCTGTGATCCGGTTTATCCGGTTTACGTGGACACCAATGTGATGGCGGGAAGGACCGGGGCTTATAACAAAGAAAAGGAAAATTTTGACGGAGTGATCTATATGCCCTGTCTGGAATCCAATGGATTCCTTCCCGAAATTCCGGAAGAAGTGCCGGATCTGATCTATCTTTGTTTTCCGAACAATCCAAGCGGCGCTGCCATTACCAGGGAAAAGCTTCAGGAATGGGTGGACTATGCCAATCGTACAGGTGCAGTGATTATTTATGATGCAGCTTATGAGGCGTATATTACGGAAACAGATATCCCTCACAGTATTTATGAATGCAACGGGGCAAGAACCTGTGCGATTGAGCTGCGCAGCTTTTCAAAAAATGCCGGATTTACCGGTGTGCGTCTTGGATTTACGGTAATACCCCGGGAACTGGTTCGCGATGGAGTGCCGCTTCACAGGTTATGGGCACGACGTCATGGAACCAAGTTTAATGGAGCTCCTTATATTGTCCAGAGAGCCGGAGAGGCGGTGTATTCTCAGGAAGGAAAAAAACAGCTTCGGGAACAGGTGGCATATTATATGAGAAATGCCCATTATATCTACAGTGAACTGAAAAAAGCCGGATATTCCGTTTCCGGAGGAGTGAATGCTCCTTATATCTGGCTGAAAACACCGGATCAGATGTCCTCCTGGGAGTTTTTTGATCATCTTCTGAGAAATGCGCATGTAGTGGGTACTCCAGGATCCGGATTCGGCGCTCATGGAGAAGGCTTTTTTCGTTTGACAGCATTTGGTTCCTACGAAACCACACAGGAAGCAATCCATCGTATAACGCAGATTTAAAGAAACAGAAGGCTGCAGGTCTGTATATGACCTGCAGCCTTTTTTGAAGAAACCAGGTTTTCATTGCGTTACTGTGAATTTTACCGTATAATAGAAAGGAGTCAAAAGATAAAGGGGTAAGTAGAAATGTATTACGAAACAGCAGAGAAATTACTTGAATTTATCAGAAAAAGTCCAACTGCTTTTCATGCAGTGGATACAATGAAAAAAACACTGGCCGGCCATGGCTTTCAGGAGCTTTCCGAAAAAGAACTGTGGAGCCTGACCCCCGGCGGAAACTATATGGTTACAAGAAACAATTCAGCGCTGATCGCTTTTTCCATTCCGGAAAAAGCGCCGTACAGCTTTCACATTATGGCAAGTCACAGCGATTCTCCGACTTTTAAGATTAAAGAAAATCCTGAGATCACAGTGGAAAAGGCTTATGTAAAGCTGAATGTGGAAAAATACGGAGGAATGCTTATGTCTCCGTGGTTTGACCGTCCTCTTTCCGTGGCAGGAAGAGTGGTTGTCCGGGAAAACGGAGAGCTGAAAGAAAAACTGGTAGACATTGACAGAAATCTTCTTATGATCCCCAGCCTTGCCATTCATATGAACAGGGAAGTAAATTCCGGATATGCCTATAATCCGCAGAAGGATCTTCTTCCTCTGTATGGAACAGCAGGAACCAAAGAGCCATTTGGAAAACTGATCGCAGAGGCAGCAGGAACCAGTGAGGAAAATATTTTAGGGCATGACCTGTTTCTGTACAACCGGGTACAGGGAACCGTATGGGGTGCTGAACGGGAATTTGTTTCAGCAGGAAGACTGGATGATCTTCAGTGCGCTTTTGCATCTCTGGAAGGCTTTCTTTCAGGCGGCAAAAAAGAGAGCATTGCTGTACATTGTGTTCTTGACAATGAGGAAGTGGGAAGCGGAACCAGACAGGGGGCAGCTTCTGCATTTCTGAAGGATACACTGCTGCGCATCAATTCCGGTCTGGGAAGGACCTATGAAGAATATTTGATGTGCCTGGCAGACAGCTTTATGATCTCAGCAGATAATGCTCATGCTCTTCATCCGAATTATACAGATCAGTCCGACCCGGTGAACCACCCGGTTCTGAACGGCGGAATTGTCATTAAATATAATGCAAACCAGAAATATTGTACAGACGCTGTATCAGCAGCAGTATTTAAAGAAATTTGCGCGAGAGCAGAGGTTCCGTACCAGACATTTGTAAACCGTTCCGACATGGCAGGAGGTTCTACGCTGGGAAATATTTCCAATACTCAGGTGCCGGTAAGCACGGTAGATATCGGACTTCCTCAGCTTGCTATGCATTCTCCTTATGAGACAGCCGGAGTGATGGATACCTACAGTCTGGTAAAAGCAGCAGAACTGTTTTTTGCGTAAAAGAATACAGGCTGATTTTGAAAATAACAGCATAAAAGAAAGACAGACGAGGAAAAATGAATAAAAAAGCAGTATTTTTTGATGCGGATGGTACTGTCTGCGATATAGAGAAGGGAGTTCCGGATAGCGCGGTAAGAGCCATTACACAGCTTGTGAGAAACGGACATGAGGCATGGCTGTGTACAGGAAGAAGCCGGGCGTTTGTTCCGGGATATCTGGAACAGATCCCTTTTACCGGAATGATCAGCGCCTGTGGCGCCACCATAGAAAAAAACGGCCAGCGGCTGTTTAACAAGGAGATGTCTTCTGAAGTTGCAGAGCTTTCTGTAAAAATCCTGCGCAGATACAGTCTGGTCCCGGTAATGGAAGGGGCGGATTTTATGTATTATGACAAGGATGAGTATACACTGGAAGTAAACTGGTACCGGGATCTTATCACGGAAGCTCTTGGACCGAAGTGGCGTCCCATTAAAGGCAATGAAAAGTCTATGAGGATCAATAAGATCAGTGCAAAAATGAAAGAAGGCTGTAATGCAGAGCAGGCTCTGAAAGAACTGTCCGACTACTATGATGTGATTCGTCATGAAAATAATTCTTTTGTGGGGACAACAGTGGAATTGATACCAAAGGGCTGCAGCAAAGCTGCGGGAATAGCTGCTGTGTGCAGAATCTACAATATTCCATGGGAGGATACGGTTGTCTTTGGAGACAGCAATAATGACCTTTCCATGTTTGAATATGCGGCAACAAAGGTGGCAATGGGAAATGCCTCACAGAAGATCAAAGAGCTGGCAGATCATATTACCACGGATATGTTCCATTATGGAATAAAAAACGGGCTGGAAAAGCTGGGACTGATCGGAACAGGAAGCAGATTCTGACAGACAGAGAATATGCTTTTCGTCTGAAAGAGAGAAACAGAATAATTTACAGGAAAGTGAGGGAATTTGAATGAAAACACTTGAATTACGCGATGGTTTTTACTGGGCAGGAATTGTGGATGATAATCTTCGGGTATTTGATATTATCATGTATACGGAATTTGGAACTACCTATAATTCCTATGTATGGAAAGCCGGAGACAAGGTCGTTCTTTTTGAGACAGCCAAAGAGAAATTTTTTGACGAATATCTTGACAAGCTGAAAGAAATTATTGATGTAACAAAAATTGATTATCTGATCGTGGATCATACAGAGCCGGATCATGCAGGAAGTATTGGAAGACTTCTGGAGTACAGTCCTCAGATGAAAATTGTGGCTACAGGCTGTGCCATTGGATTTCTGAAAGAAATTGTAAATCATGATTTTACTTCCATTGCTGTAAAAGATAATCAGACTATGGAAATCGGCGGAAAAACTCTCCGTTTCCTTGTAGTTCCCAATCTTCACTGGCCGGATACCATGTATACTTATATTGAAGAAGAACAGCTTCTTGTAACCTGCGACTCTTTTGGTTCTCATTATGGTTTCCATGATGTTCTTGCCAGCAAGGTCACAGATCAGGAAGGCTATATGCGTGCCACAAAATATTATTTTGACTGTATTATCGGACCCTTTAAGCCGTTTATGCTAAAGGCTCTGGACAAGGTACGCCAGCTTGATGTCTCCATGATCTGCCCGGGACACGGACCGGTGATCGATGAAAATATCGACCGTATGTATAACATTTATGAGGACTGGTGTACAGTTGTGAATCCCAACCGGAAAAAAACAGTCATTATTCCTTATGTAAGTGCATATGGTTATACGAAGCAGCTTGCCGAAGAAATTTCAAGAGGTATTCAGGACAGCGGCGATATTGATGTCAGAAGCTATGACCTTGTGGAAGCTGACCAGGACAAGGTGCTGGAGGAACTGGGCTTTGCAGACGGTATTCTGTTCGGTACTCCCACAATCGTAGGAGAGGCCTTAAAACCAATCTGGGATCTGACTACCTCCATGTTTGCCGGAACACACGGCGGAAAGCTGGCAAGCGCCTTTGGAAGCTACGGATGGAGCGGCGAGGGAGTTCCTCATATTATCGAGAGACTGAAACAGCTTCGCATGAAGGTTGTAGATGGTCTGAAGATTCGTTTTAAACCGGGCGAAAATAATCTTCTGGATGCCTATGAATACGGATATAATTTCGGATGCATTCTTCAGAAAAAAGAGAATCCGAAGAAAAAAGGTTCACGCACACTGGTAAAATGTCTTGTCTGCGGTGAGATCTTTGATTCATCCATGGAAATCTGCCCGGTCTGCGGTGTGGGAAAAGAGAATTTTGTGCCGGTAGATGCAGAAGAAAGCAGCTTCCGTAAAGATACAGATCATTTTTATGTAATCCTCGGAAACGGTGCGGCAGGATTAAGCGCGGCAAAAGCAATTCGTGAAAGGGATAAAACAGGCTCTGTGATCATGATCTCAAATGAGGCTTATCCTACGTACAACCGTCCTATGCTGACAAAATCCATGGTAGCGGAGCTGGATGCAAAAGAAATCCTGGTTGAGCCGGAAGCCTGGTATCAGGAAAACAATATCCACCTTCTCCTTGAAAAAGAAGTAACAGGTATTCATACAGATAAAAAAGAGATAACACTTTCGGACGGAACAGCATTGAAATATACAAAGCTTATTTACGCGCTGGGGTCCGAATGCTTTGTGCCTCCGATTCCGGGAACGGACAAGCCTGAGGTTGTTGCCATCCGCCGTATGAGCGATATCGAAAAGATCGAGGCAATGCTGGACAGAGTACAGAATGTGGTTGTGATCGGCGGAGGCGTTCTGGGTCTGGAAGCCGCCTGGGAGCTGAAAAAAGCCCGCAAACAGGTGGTTGTTCTGGAGGCTGCGCCACAGATCATGGGACGCCAGCTTGATGAGGGCGCAAGCCAGATGCTTACAGACATCAGCAGGAATAATGGAATTGACATTCACGCAGGAGTTCAGATTGCGTCAATCGAGGGCGAAAGCTCTGTAACGGGTGTAAAACTGGCTGACGGAAGAGAATTTCCGGCAGAGCTGGTGATCGTTTCTGCGGGAGTACGCGCAAATGTGGGAGCTGCAAAAAATGCAGGACTTGACATTAACAGAGGCATTGTGGTAAACGCAGATATGAGTACCAGTGACGAGAATATTTTTGCCTGCGGAGACTGCGCGGAATATGAAGGGATCAATTATGCCATCTGGCCTCAGGCTCTGGAACAGGGAAAGGTTGCAGGAGCCAATGCGGCAGGAGATGCGCTGACATATACTACGGTTTCAGCAGGACTTTCTTTCCACGGAATGAACACAGGTCTTTATGCCATCGGAGATAATGGAAAAAATCCGAATCTTATTTACAGAACTGTGGAATTTAAAGACATGGGACGGAAGCAGTATGAGAAATATTATTTCCTGAACAACCGTCTCTGCGGAGCTATTCTTATTGGTGATACTTCAAAAATGGCTTTTGTTACAGAGGCAGTGGAACAGAAAAAAACATTTAAAGAGATGTTCAGTTAATGAAAGAGGCGGAAAACTATAAAGAAGAGCTTCTCCGGCACAGGCATTACTTTCATATGCATCCGGAGCTGGGTCTTGAGGAAAAGGAAACATCGGCATATATAAAAAGCTATCTGGAGAAACTGGGGTATGAAATTACCCCGGTTTTTCCTACAGGAATGATCGCGGAACTGCCTGAGCTGAAAAAAAGGAAAAAAACTGTGGTGGTAAGGGCAGAAATGGACGGCCTTCCTATGGAAGAAAAGACAGGGCTTCCCTATGCCTCTGTGAATCCGGGGCGTATGCATGCCTGCGGACATGACGGTATTCTGGCAGTGGCGCTGACTTTATGCGGTATTCTTTCTGAGGAAAAAGAAGAATTTCCGGTAAATGTAAGATTTTTGTTTGAGCCGGCAGAAGAAATCGGAGAAGGGGCAAAAAGGATGATAAAAGCAGGAGCCCTGGACGGGCCGGCAGATGCTTTTCTGATGTTTCATTTTGCTGTGGATATGCCCTTTGGAATGGCGGTTCACGAAGGCCAGGCTTCTGCTATGATTGCAGGAATCGGAATTGAGGTAAAAGGAAAATCCAGCCACTGGAGTGAAGCTCATAAAGGAATTGACAGTATTTATGCAGGCGCCAGAGTGATACAGGAGGTGCATGACCTTAACGAAAGCTATCAGGGACATGCGCCCTGCCTTGTGGGAATCGGAACGGCTCACGGAGGCGAATACGGAAATATTATTGCAGATTCCATGACGCTTACCGGAAATATAAGGGCCTGCAGAGAAGAAGACTTTCAGGCGCTGTACCGTCTGTTGGAAGAACGTCTGAAAAATACAGAAAAAGAAACCGGAACAAAGATCACTCTGAGTCTTTTAAAGGAACCTGTGCTTTCTTTTGCAAACGATTCTGAGTTTACAGAGCTTGCAGCAGGAATCGGTCAGGAGGTCTTCGGGGAGCGTTTTATTCTTGAGGGAGAGGATGAACTGTTTCTGGCAGGAGACAATGCCTATCGCTACTTCCAGAGGACAAGGGGAGTCTTTTTGATTTTTCTGGCAGCAGTTCCGGGAAAAGAATATCCGCTTCATCATCCGAAGATGGAACTGGATGAAAATATTTTTCCGTACAGTCTGGAAACGGTTTATCAGATGATAAAAAAAATGGGAAAAGTCTGCTGAACCTGCGACAGATCACAGGAATAAGAGAAAGAGAGAAAAAGCCAATGGAAAAACATGGCGGAAATCTGCAATGGGGGGATCATTATGAAATATGGGAAAATAAGGATTGAAGATGGAAATCTGGTCTTTGCCAGACATATGATGATGAACTATCTTCCATGCAGGGATATCCTGTGGGTTTATAAAAGACAGGAAGGTGTGGAAGGCGGCGCTCAGAAACAGATCAGCACCAGTTATCTGGTGGTTGTGACCAGAAGACGCAAACGCTATAAATTTGATATGACAGACAGGGAAGTAAGAGACTGTGTACAGCTTCTGAAAGCGCTGAATCCTGACATTGTGGTGGGCTTTCCGAAAGGAGGCAGGATCCACCTGCAGAGTCTTCCGAATACCAGAGACCTGGGAGCGCTGATGACAGAGGACGGAAGACATATTCTTCCCAGACGTCTTTTAAGAAGCGGCAGTCTTTATCATATTTCTCTGACAGACCAGGATGTCCTCACAGAAGAATATCATCTTACGGAAGTGATTGATTTCAGAACCCAGAAAGAGATCCTGGAAAAACCGGATACTGTGATCGAGGGAGTGCGTTATCATGAGATTCCCATTGTGGATGAAGAGACGGCCGGGATTTCCCAGGCAGGAAGTTTCCTTGAGCTGATTACAGAAGCCGGTCAGCTTCCCGATGATTTTTTACATAATCAGTACCGCAGCTTTGTCAGGGACGAGTATTCAGTGAAGCAGTATGCCCGTTTTATGGATATCCTTCTGAACCATGAGAAGGGCGCTGTTCTGTGGCACTGCAGTGCAGGAAAAGACCGGGCGGGGATCGGTACCGCCCTGCTTCTCTGCGCTCTTGGGGTTCCCGGAAAAACCATCCGTGAGGATTTTATGAAAACAAATCTTTATCTGGAAGAGGAGATGCAGCATATGGTCCGTTATCTGGAAACAAAAACCATTGTAGACAGTAAGGTAATGGACAAAGTGCGGATTCTTTATAAGGTCAAAGGGGAATATCTGGACACAGTTTTTGACACAATTGAAAAGGATTACGGTTCTGTGGAACATTTTCTGAAAAAAGCGCTTTATCTGACTCCTAAGGCAATTGAAACCCTGAAAAATAAATATCTTGTATAAACATACATTTTTACATTGACAAATGATTGAATCTTGTTATAATGATATCCATGCAGAGTTTTTATGAAGTAAAGGTTTACAGGACTAAAGTGGTGAAAGCAGGTGTGTTATGCAAAAGAGAATTTTGTCCCTGTTAGTAGATAATACCGCAGGTGTGCTCAGTCGTATTTCAGGACTTTTCAGCCGGAGAGGTTATAACATTGACAGTCTTTCCGTTGGTGTTACGGCAGATGAGCGTTTTTCCAGAATGACAGTTGTATGCAGTGGAGATGCGCTGATTTTGGAGCAGATTACAAAACAGCTTGCAAAGCTGGTAGATGTAAGAGATATCAAGGTACTGGAGCCGGATAACAGTGTCAGCAGAGAGCTGGTTCTGGTAAAGGTTGCAGCGAAACCGGAGCAGAGAGAAGGAATTATATCTATTGCCAATATTTTTCGCGCCAATGTGATCGATGTGGGAAAAGATTCCCTTGTGATCGAGCTTACCGGAAGTAAAAGTAAGCTGGGGGCGTTCGTGGATCTTCTGGAAGACTATGAGATTCTGGAACTTGCCAGAACAGGGATCACAGGACTTTCCAGAGGAGCGGCAGATGTAAGATTTTTCTGATTTTTCAGCCGGATTGCTGAGGGGAATCCCTTGACGATATATTATGAAAAAATTTATAAAAACTTAGGAGGAAATGAAAATGGCAAACAGGATTTTTTATCAGGAAGACTGTAATTTAAGTTTACTGGATGGTAAGACGATTGCGATTATCGGTTACGGAAGCCAGGGACATGCTCATGCGCTGAATTTAAAGGAGTCAGGATGCCATGTTATCATTGGTCTGTATGAAGGCAGCAGATCCTGGAAAAAGGCTGAGGAGCAGGGATTTGAAGTATATACAGCGGCAGAGGCAGCAAAACAGGCAGATATTATTATGATCCTCATCAACGATGAGAAGCAGGCTGCTCTTTACAAAAACGATATTGAGCCGAATCTTGAGGAAGGCAATATGCTGATGTTTGCTCATGGATTCAATATCCATTATGGATGTATTGTGCCTCCGAAGAATGTAGACGTTACGATGATCGCTCCAAAAGGACCGGGTCATACTGTAAGAAGCGAGTATCAGGCCGGCAAGGGTGTTCCGTGTCTGGTAGCTGTTCAGCAGGATGCCACAGGAAAAGCTCTTGATATGGCGCTTGCCTATGCTCTCGGAATCGGCGGAGCAAGAGCCGGTGTTCTGGAAACAACTTTCCGTACAGAAACAGAAACAGACCTTTTTGGTGAGCAGGCAGTTCTCTGCGGTGGTGTATGCGCGCTGATGCAGGCAGGCTTTGAAACTCTCTGCGAGGCAGGTTATGATCCGAGAAACGCATACTTTGAGTGTATCCATGAAATGAAGCTGATCGTTGACCTGATCTATCAGTCCGGATTTGCAGGAATGAGATATTCTATTTCCAACACTGCAGAATACGGCGATTATATTACAGGACCGAAGATCATCACAGAAGATACCAAGAAGGCTATGAAGAAGATCCTTGCGGACATCCAGGACGGTACTTTTGCAAAAGATTTCCTTCTGGATATGTCTTCAGCAGGCGGTCAGGTTCACTTTAAGGCAATGAGAAAGCTTGCTGCAGAGCATGAATCTGAAAAAGTAGGTGAAGAGATCCGTAAGCTGTACAGCTGGAACGGCGAAGACAAGCTGATCAACAACTAAAATCAGTACATCAGTGGACAGGAAACGAGAAGTTTCCTGTCCTTTTTAATATCCGGGAAAAAGTATTGGAGCAGGGGAAGTCCTCTGTCTTTTTTTCTGCACACAAATCCGATTTCCCGATCCGGAAAATCAAAATCCAGAGGGATCTGGCAAAGAATGCCGTTTTTCAGCTCCGGTTCCACAAACTGACGGACAACGCCTGCAATTCCCAGTCCTGTTTCCGCAAACTGTATCAGAAGATCCATAGTGGAAACCTCCAGAATATGGGCCGGTTCCATATGGTGCTCCCTCATTCTTGCATTCATGGTCTGACGGGAAATATTTTCTTCGTCAAGCATCATAAATACTGCATTGTGAAAAAGAGGCTCCCCAGGATAGAGTTCCTGCAGGTTTTTTAAATACTGTGTGGTAGAAACGAAGGTATCGCTGACTGTCATAACCGGGCGGAAATAATATCCCTGAAGATTATGGGGTCTGCCAATCAGTCCTATGTCAATTTTTTCTTCATCAAGAAGTTCCAGAGTCTGATAAGTGGACTGGCAGGAAATGCTGATCCGCACCTGGGGATAAGACAGGATATAGGGCTTCAGCCGGGGAAGAAGAACATATCGGCAGAGCGTGGTACTGGTTCCGATACGGAGCTGCGGAACGTTTCTGGAACCGTTATGAAGGATGGCACGTTCTCCTTCACCGACAAGCTCAAAGGCTGCCTGTATTTTTTCAAAAAGGATTTTTCCGTCAGAGGTAAGGGCAACTCCTCTGGAGTTTCTTTTAAAAAGCAAGGTGTTAAGGTTGTGTTCAAGCTTCTGTACAGCACGGCTTACAGCGGGCTGGCTGATGTACAGTTCTTTTGCGGCTCTGGAAATACTGCCTGTTTTTCCTGTAACATAGAAAATATGATAAAGGGATAAATTTTCCTGCATAATTAGCCTCCTTAATATAACTATAAAACATAATAAGTATGAATAATATGTATTAGTATTATATCAAAGCCTGTGATAAAATAACATCATAAAAAGAAAATTATCTGCAGTTTTTATAAAACGGCTGTATGAATTTACAGGGAGGACATAGATTATGGGAATGACAATGACACAGAAGATTCTGGCTGCCCATGCAGGACTGGATCATGTGGAGGCCGGACAGCTGATAGAGGCGGAACTGGATCTGGTTCTTGGAAACGATATCACATCTCCGGTGGCGATTCATGAAATGGATAAAATGAAAGCGGATACCGTGTTCCACAAAGATAAAATCGCCCTTGTTATGGATCATTTTATCCCAAACAAGGATATTAAATCAGCAGAGCACTGTAAATGTGTAAGAGAGTTTGCCTGCAGGCATGAGATCAGCAATTATTTTGACGTAGGAGAAATGGGAATTGAACATGCGCTTCTTCCGGAAAAAGGGCTGACAGTAGCTGGCGATGTGATCATAGGTGCAGATTCCCATACCTGTACCTACGGAGCTCTCGGGGCATTTTCCACAGGTGTGGGAAGTACGGATATGGCAGCAGGAATGGTCACAGGCAAAGCCTGGTTTAAGGTTCCGTCAGCCATTCGATTCAATCTGACAGGAAAACCGAAAAAGTGGGTCAGCGGAAAAGATGTGATCCTGCATATTATCGGAATGATCGGCGTGGACGGAGCTTTATATAAGTCCATGGAGTTTACAGGAGACGGAATTAAGAATCTCAGCATGGACGACCGTTTTACCATTGCAAACATGGCAATTGAGGCAGGTGGAAAAAACGGTATCTTCCCTGTGGATGACCAGACGGAAGCTTATATGAAAGAACATTCCATGAGATCTTATAAAGTGTATGAGGCGGATGAGGATGCCGTGTATGAGGCAGAGTATACCATTGATCTCAGTAAGCTGGAACCTACGGTTGCCTTTCCGCATCTTCCGGAAAATACAAAAACAATGAATGAGATCAGCCAGGAGATCGTGATCGACCAGGCTGTGATCGGATCATGTACCAATGGAAGGATCGAGGATCTCAGAACAGCAGCAGAGATTCTTAAAGGACGCAAAGTGAAAAAGGGCGTGCGCTGCATTATCATTCCGGCAACACAGTCTGTTTATCTTCAGGCAATGGAAGAGGGACTTCTGAAGATCTTTATTGAGGCAGGTGCAGTGGTCAGCACTCCGACCTGCGGTCCCTGTCTTGGAGGATACATGGGTATTCTGGCAGCAGGAGAAAGATGCATTTCTACTACAAACCGAAATTTTGTAGGACGTATGGGTCATGTGGAGTCTGAAATTTATCTGGCAAGTCCGGCTGTGGCTGCTGCAAGCGCAGTCATGGGAAAAATTGCAGCGCCGGAAGAACTGGGATTATAAGGAGGAAGAAGAATGCAGGCAAAAGGCAGAGTTTTTAAATATGGAGATAATGTAGATACAGATGTGATCATTCCTGCACGCTATCTGAATTCCTCAGATCCGGCAGAACTGGCAACACATTGTATGGAGGATATAGATAAGGAATTTGTAAATAAGGTAAACAGGGGAGATATTATTGTAGCGGACAAAAACTTTGGCTGTGGTTCTTCCAGAGAACACGCTCCCATTGCCATTAAGGCGGCAGGAGTCAGTTGTGTGATCGCAGAGACTTTTGCGAGGATTTTTTACCGTAATGCCATTAATATCGGGCTTCCTATTATTGAATGTCCTGAGGCTAGCAGAGGGATTGAGGATGGCGATCAGGTTGAAGTGGACTTTGACTCAGGCGTTATTTATAACCGTACCAGAGGAACAGAGTTCCAGGGTCAGGCATTTCCTGAATTTATGCAGAATATCATTCAGGCAGGCGGTTTGATCAATTATATTAATGCAAAAACCGAAAAATAAACATATATCAGCTTCCGGATCCGGGACAGGTTTCGGAAGCTGATTTTTTGGCTTTATCACTTTTATCTATATCCTTTGTTTTCTGTAAACGGAGAAAGACTGAATATGGAACAATGAAGCCCGGCATATGCACACAAAAATGCTCAGGTTTTTTATGGGTACACACAGGCAAATACAAAAGAATCGGACACATTTTTACAGGCATTTCAATTTAAAAAACATGTGGTTTTTACAGACAGAACAAAATAAGAAAAATGTCATAATTTACAGGCGTAATTTGGCGAACGAATTTCGTTGACTTTTTGTATTGGCAGGACTAGAATAAAATCATCTTAACAAGCAGGAGCTTCTTCCTGCACCACCTTCTTCTGAAGGAATATCGGGGAAATTCCATAAACGGATTATTTGGATATACACAGAACGGGACGCCTTTGTTCTTCCCGTACAGCAGTTTTATTTATTTATTGCGAAGGTTAAGGAAAATATATTTCCTTGGTCTTATATAAAAGAATACGCCGCCTTCTCCTTACAGGGGATCTTCAGAGCAGAGCATATGATCTGTTTATCGTCAGGTGTCATTCAATTCTTTTTTATTCTTAAATTTCAATTCAGAACATTTCATTTCATCAAACCTCTTTTAAAGAAGGAGAAAGCGGGCGTGATCTATGAAAAAATATCTGCGGGGCAGAGCTCCGCCAAAAGAAAGCGGAGCTGTTTTTATTTGATCAGACAGGAAAGGATGAGCATATGAAAAAGAGGGAGTATGCGGGAAGAATCCTGCTTGCAGCTATTGCCGGAGTATTTTTGCTTCTTGCTGCTTTTAAAAGATTTTCTGTGAACGTAGTATTATCCGGTTCCATGGAACCGGCGCTGAAAACCGGTGGAATTATTTTTACAGACACAAAAAAGACCATGCCGGGGATCGGAGATATTATTACGTATCGTATGGATGATATGCTGGTCACACACAGGGTTACTGATAAGAGGGATTCTGCTTATATTACCAGAGGCGATGCCAATGAAGGTGAGGATGCGGCTCCTGTTATGCAGGAACAGATTGTTGGAACTGTGGTATTTTTTATTCCGGTTTTGGGATATGTGGCAGCATTTTTGAAGAGCAAACCCGTATTTGGTCTTATCAGTCTTATGCTCATACAGGAATTGTTTTTTCTTGGAATGCAATGGAAAGGAGTGTGCAGGCAGTTCTGCACAGACAGAAAATATGAAAAAATCAGTAAGAAATAAAAGTAAAGCGATATTTTTAACAGGTGCTTTGTGTCTGGCTGTTCTTGGGGGTGTTTCTGCGTATCTGACAGATTATGACAAAGCTGATAATCAGTTTACAGTAGGAAAAGTAGAAATTGAACTGGAAGAGCCGGGATGGAAACAGGAAGAACATACGAAGATCGAACCGGGAAAAGAAATAGAAAAGGATCCTCAAATCCAAAACACGGGAGTCAATGATGCATTTGTGTATATGGAAGTAACAGTTCCTATGGCAGATGTGATGGCAGCGGATGAGGAGGGCAACCGGCTGAATAAAAAAATGCAGGAACTGTTTACCTTTACAGCAAAGGAAAACTGGTCCCTGATCGACAAAAAGAAAAAAGAAACGGCAGCTGTTTATGTATATGCATACGATAAAATACTGAAACCGGAGCAGACCACGGAGCCGTTGTTTGACATGGTGAAATTCCTGAATATTATTGAAGGACAGCTGGACACACAGCAGATCAGTATTCCTGTAAGAGCCTATGCCATTCAGAGCTCCTATACAGGAGGAGATAAGGACAGCATTCCGGAACAGGCAAAAGAAGCCTATAAAAAATATGTAAATCAGAATAAAGAGCAGGAAGGTCAGGTGACAACATGACCGTTATGACAAAAAGGAGGCCAGATGTGAGAAATGACCGGAAGAAAAAAGATTACAGGGGTGATCCTGATACTGGCAGCAGCGTTGGGAATCGGGGGCACTGCAGCATATCTGACGTCTTTTGACAAAGCTGAGAATACAGTGGCAGCAGGACATAATACAACAGATATAGAGGAAGAGTTTCCCAATATAACACCCACTCCCATTGATAAAAATCCGGAATATAAGAAAAAGGTATGGGTATCTAATACAGCGTCAGGGGAAGAGGGCTTTAATGTAGACTGTTTTGTACGGATTTCGCTGGGATATTCCAATAATGATATCGGAAAGGCAGTGGTTCTGAAGAATCTGGATACGGATAACTGGGTGCATAAAGATGACGGGTATTATTATTATCGCCATATTTTAAAAGAGGGAGAGACCACTGCTCCTTTGTTTACAGGAGTATCTATAGACTCTTCCAGGCTGGATGATACTTATCTGGATCTTTTGCCTGAATTTAAAATACAGGTATACGAGGAGTCTGTTCAGTCCGCCGGATTTTCTGACTATGAAAAGGCCTGGGAATATTATGGCTCTCCGGTCTGAAAGGAAGGTGGTGCAGATGAAAAAGCTGATTAAAGCAGCGGCGGTTTTAACAGCGGCTGCTTTTCTGGGAGGAACCGGTACTTATGGATATTTTTCAGATACTTTAAAGGTGAAAAATCATATTTCCACAGGAGACATTAATATCGGACTGAAGGAATATGAAAAAAAAGGAAGTACAGAGGTATCTTTTGCAGGAACCAAGGCAGTAGTTCCGGGAGATGTTATATCCAAAATTCCCAGAATCACCAATTATGCAAGCCCCTGTTGGGTGCGGGCACGGATCACTTACAAAAATGACAGGGAGAATATGGAGGGATTCAGTGACAAAAATATATCCGGAATGTCAAAAAAGTGGGTGCAGAGAGGTGAGTATTATTACTATACAAGTATTCTGAAACGGAAGGACAGTACAGATCTTTTTAAAGAGGTAACAGTTCCGGAAACATGGACGGAGGAGCATACCGGGCAGCAGCTTGGAATTACCGTTCAGGCAGAGGCAATCCAGGCGGCAAATTTTAATCCGGATTTTAAAGCAATGTCGCCATGGGGAAATCAGGAGATACAGCTTTGTGTTCATGAAGAGAATGGTACAACTGTATGCAGAAAGGAAAAAACAAAATTGTCAGTGGAGTTTAACGGACAGGCTCATAAGCTTTTGTCTGTTCCGGGTGACTTTTTTGTGAATATGGGAACTGCCATGCCGGGAGATAAATTTCAGGATACAGTCACAGTTTCCAATACAACGGATCAGGAAGCGGAAATATTATTCCGTACAGCAGTGGAAGGACAGAACAAAAGCCAGACAGAGCTTTTGAAGGGAGTAAAACTTACAGTAGATATGGATGATACGAGACTGTACGAGGGAACTCTGGATTCTCCCGGACTTAGTAAAAATCACTCCCTTGGGAAATTCTCTCCTGATGAAAAAGGAAAACTGAGGTTTTCCCTTTCAATACCTTCAGAATGGGATAATTCCTACGCATTGAGGGACGCAGAAGTGCAGTGGATATTTACGGTAAATGAAAATCCTGAAAAGGAAACTGGTTCAGGAAAAAGTGAAGCTTCAGGTCATAAAAAAGCGAAAAAAGTCTCATCTGTAAAAACAGGAGATTTCTCACAACCGGAGGCAGTATTCATGATTCTTTTAAGTTCCGGAGCTGTGATCCTGATAGTGTTTATCTGCAGGAAAGGAGGGCGGAGGAAATGAAAAAAACAGTAGTCAGTTTTTTGCTGGCAGCAGTGATGGGACTGTCTTCGCCGGCAGGGAGCCTGTGTATTCCGGAAGAAGAACACAATGGGACAATGGAACAGGAACAAAATGAAGAAGGGGAGTTTGAAGGGCTGGAATCAGAGGAAGAACCTGAAATTAAGGTTGAGGAAGATACTGAAGAAGAGATGCAGGGAGACGCGTCTCCGGAAGAAGCGCCGGAAAATCCGGAAGATTCCGATGGGGAAAAGCCACATGCAGAGCCGGAAGAGATTCCGGAAGAATTTACAGGAACCATTCTTACTCCGGATAATGCAGACAGTCTTTTTGGAGATACACCGGAAGATGAACAGCTGATCAGGGAAATTGAAGAAGGAGAGATTGTAGGATTTGCCCCTGCCTCTCTTACAGATATTGGTGAAACAGAGCTGATGTCAGAAGAGGATGCGTCAGTTCTGCTTGCTCCGGACAGGTACAGACTTATTTCCACTTCGACAATTGTAAACTGTGATGAAGTGTGGACTGCAAATTCTCCTATTCATGCCCGACTGCGTTATATAGAGTATGTAGATTCAGATGGAGCGGTAACAAGATCGCCTCTTTATTGTATGAAGGCGTCTAAAATGGGAATTGACGGAAACGTGGATCTGAAGCCGGACGCAGTAAAATTTTTTTCCAATTCGACTCTGAGAAAGATTCTTTATTTTGGATATGGAGGGCCGGGAGATATCTGCGACAGTTATGATCCCAGTTGTTCCCATGTGAACTGGTCAAAATGGCAGAACAGATATGTATTTACTCACCAGGCGCTTTCCAAAGTATATGCCAATGATGTAAATGGAGCGACGGAAGCTCAGATCAAGCATGTGGGGCTGCTTCGTTTTATTGACAAACTGAAAAGTCTCACCATTCCCAGCAGAAGTGCAGTAAAACTTAAATCAGTCAATACCAGCGGCAATACCGTTACAGCCAATCCTCTGAATATTGGTATGACCCTGTATCGGACCAAACCGTCCTCCGGATTTGGGTGGCTGGAGTCAACATTTAAAAACGGATTTCAGATTTCACCTTTGTGTACAGTAATAGATACAGGAAAAGCCGGAAACGGACTGACAATCTCCAGAGGAACTAACGATGCGTGGCAGCTTGCTTACTGGACCAGTGAAAGCGCGGCAAAAGAAAAACCGGATAGCCCTAATCGTCTGGCAAAGGGAAAAAGTGTAAAGATGAAAAACGGATACTGTTTTAAACTGGTATTTCCGGAAAATTCAAAAGGCACGAAACAGTTTTCCTGGAAAATGACACTGAGACCTGTAAAATATATTATTGTAGATGGTTCTGTTCAGACTGGACAGGATATTCAGGATTTTGGAGCCTGCGTATACCAGGGAGACAGGGGGATTCTTAAATTAAATCTTTCGTTTCAGCCTTCCGGAAGTATTCTTCTCCAAAAAACAAGTTCTCTGACAGGCCAGCCGGTTGCCGGTGCAGTATATTCTCTATATGCAGGACAGGATCTGTACAGTGGAGGCATACGCATTTACGCAAAGGATGAAAAGATTGCAGAGGGAACTACAAATGAGAAAGGAGAGATTCTTTTTGACAGCCTTGTTCCGGGAAAGTACTATGTGAAAGAAAGAACGGCGGCTCCCGGCTATCTGATCACAGTTTCTGCTTCATCCTGTACTGTTTCTTCCGGGAAACGCGTTACACTGGAGGTAAAAGATGATCCGGATATGAAGGGAAAAGTATCTGTTGAAAAGGTTGCTGACGGAACAGGAATTTTTCTTGAGGGAGCAGAATTTACTTTGTTTACCTGGAATAAAAATTCAGGAAGCTATGAAAACGAGAAACTTTTGAAGTACGATAAAGAACAGAAAAAATATATTTCAGATGTTTTTGTGTATACGGAAATAAATCAGGGAAAGTTTAAAGTAGAGGAGACAAAAAATCCCCCGGGATACACAGGAAGCTGGAGTCAGGAACTGATACTTACAGAACCGGGAACTGATAAAACATTTACTTATCGTGTAACCAATGCTCCTCTTAAAGAACACATAGTGGAAATCCGTAAGCTGGATTCTGAGACAGGAGGGTTACTGAAAGGTGCGGAGTTTGTTATTTATGAGTGGAATGAGAAACAAAAAGAGTATCAAAAAGAGGGAACAGCACTGATATACGATGAGCAGAGGGAGATTTATAAAAGTCAGATCCTGAAGATCACAGACAGTAATCAGGGGAAATTTCGAATAGAGGAAACAAAGAACCCACAGGGGTATCAGGGAGAATGGAGTCAGGAAATTGATCTGATGAAACAGGACGTACAACTGCAGTTCTCTGTGAAAAATGATCCAATCCCCAAAAAGTACGGAACTGTGCATATCAGAAAAAAGGATGCCATTACAGGAGAGAAGCTGAAAGGTGCGGAATTTCAGGCTTATGCATGGAATGAAGCAGCAGGAAGCTATGAAGAAAAAGCAGTTCTTTTTAGCTATGAGGAAAAAGAACAGTGTTACACATGTTCTGAGCTGGAACTTACGGATGAAAATCAGGGGAAATTTATGATAAAGGAAACCAGAGTTCCACAGGGGTATCAGGGAAAATGGGAAAAGGAAATCCATCTGACAGAAGACGGGCAGATTCTGGAACTGGAGGCGGAAAATGAACCGGTTCAGCTTCCCACAGGACAGATCACAATTATCAAAAAGATCCTTGAATCAGAAATCACCTGGGCACACGGAAATCCTACGTTTTCTTTTGTGATCGAGGGCACGGATATTCGCGGAAATAAACGAAAATATGAAGATTCTGTTGTTTTTATGCAGGATGCATATCAGGTGGACGGAAATGGCTATGCGTTTTTGGAAGTGACAATTTCCAATATTCCCCTGGGGACTTATCAGGTATATGAAAAGCCGGTGCTCCGTTACTATCTGAAAAAAGCTCAGGCAAACACCTCCAACGTGGAGATTATAAAGGGCAGGGAACCTGCATATGGAGTGGCTCCGGTAGATATTGCATATGGAACGGTTGGCCTTGATAAAGATCATCAGAAAGCTTCTATAACCTTTTATAATCGGAAAAAACGCTATGACGGATATTCTCATAACAGTCTGGCAGAGAATACACTTCCCGTTATAAAATCACAAAGCTAAAATAATTTTTACTCTCAGACAGAAGGGCGGGGCTGAGGTGCTGTTCCGATGCCCTGTCCTGCAGAAAGGAGAAGACGAAATCCAGGCAAAGAACCGGAAGCTGCTTTTGCATTTTAGGCATCAAAAAAATTTGTAAAAGTTGTTGCAAAAACATATACAGTTTGGTATAATACCAAATATCGGGGTATGGCGTAGCTTGGTAGCGCGCGCGGCTGGGGGCCGCGAGGTCGCAGGTTCAAATCCTGTTGCCCCGATTTATATTTAAGAGTGGAAGATTTCCGAGATTTCGGGAATTTTTTTTTATTAAGAAAATAATTGTTCACAACAACCTGGTCCAAATGCATTTCCAATTATTTTTTGTAATGGTATTTTGTCCTGTGTGTTTCGGTATTTTGGTATATATTGAAATATTCTATAGAATCATATTGTGCGAATAATTATCGGAAGCAATCAGAGGTATAAAAACCTCTGATTTTTTTCTTGACAGAATTGTATGATATGTGTTAGTCTATATCCATCAAAACAATTTAATACGTAAATGCGTTGATAAGGAATAGTACATGAAAACTGGAGCACAGAGAGCTGTCGGCTGGTGGAAGACAGTGGAAGGGAATCATGGAACTCACCTTGGAGTATCTGCCCCAAAGCCAGTGGTTAGTAGGCGCAGACGGAATCCACCGTTATATGGAAGGGATATAAGGATTTTCAGCAGACAGATGCAAGAGGAAGATTCCGTATCCTGTGAGTGTATGAAACTGTTCATAAAGAAGAGTGGTACCGCGGAAGTATAATCTTTCGTCTCTTACAGAAATGTAGAGATGGGAGATTTTTTTGTATACCGGAAAAGCAGCATATTCTGTATTGATTTTTCTGGTATATAAAAATGCTCCAGGAGGATGGAAAGAGTTCGAAGCTGTCTTGTCTGTTCTGTTCTTTTGCAGAGAAATCTATTATATATTTTTTCTGTAAAAAGGTACTGTTCTGCATACTGGCAGAAATATCTGAAAAATATGAATGGAACAGTCTGTGAAAATGGTTTTTCGCTATGCTTTTGTTCTTTTTATAAAGAGAAATATCACATTGAAAACGCATGATACGAAAATGGAGGGAAAAAGAATGGAAAATGTAAAAAAATATCAGAGGCAGTATCATATGCCGCCTGAAAAGTGTACAAAGTGGGCGCAAAAAGAATATGTAGAAAAAGCTCCGTCCTGGTGCAGCGTGGATCTTCGCGACGGAAATCAGGCCCTTGTGATTCCCATGAGCCTGGAGCAGAAAATAGAGTTTTTCAAGCTTCTTGTAAAAATTGGCTTTAAAGAAATTGAGGTTGGTTTTCCGGCCGCTTCTGAGACGGAATATACATTCCTCAGAACTTTGATCGAGCAGGACCTGATCCCGGAGGATGTAACTATCCAGGTTCTGACTCAGGCAAGAGAACACATTATCAGAAAAACCTTTGAGGCGGTCAAAGGCGCTCCAAAAGCGATCATCCATGTGTACAATTCCACTTCTGTAGCACAGAGAGAGCAGGTATTTAAAAAGTCAAAAGAAGAAATTATCCGTATTGCCGTAGAAGGTGCACAGCTTTTAAAAGAACTGGCAGAGGAGACGGAAGGCAATTTCCAGTTTGAGTACAGTCCGGAAAGCTTTACAGGAACAGAGCCGGAATATGCTCTTGAAGTCTGCAATGCGGTGCTGGACGTATGGAAACCAACAGCGGAAAATAAATGCATTATCAATCTTCCGGTAACTGTTCAGCTTTCCATGCCTCATGTGTACGCAAGTCAGATTGAATACATGAGCACTCATATGAAGTATCGGGAACATGTGATTCTTTCTCAGCATCCTCATAATGACAGAGGCTGCGGTGTGGCTGACGCAGAGATGGGACTTCTGGCAGGCGCAGACAGAGTGGAGGGAACTCTTTTTGGAAACGGAGAGCGTACCGGAAATGTGGATATTGTAACTCTTGCAATGAATATGTATTCTCAGGGAGTCGATCCGGGGCTTGATTTTTCAGATATGCCGGGCATCTGTGAGGTTTATGAAAAATGTACGGGCATGAAGGTAGATGAAAGAAGCCCCTACAGCGGAGCGCTTGTGTTTGCTGCTTTTTCCGGATCACACCAGGATGCTATTGCCAAGGGAATGCACTGGAGAGAGGAAAAAGATCCGGGTCACTGGACAGTTCCTTATCTTCCTATTGATCCTACAGATGTGGGAAGAAATTATGATGCAGATGTGATCCGTATTAACAGCCAGTCCGGAAAAGGCGGCGTAGGTTATATTCTGGAAACACAGTATGGTCTGAATCTTCCGGCAAAAATGCGGGAGACAATGGGGTATGCTGCCAAGGCTGTTTCTGACCACAGTCATAAAGAGCTGCATCCGGAAGAAATTTTCAGCCTGTTTAAAAAGACCTTTGAAAATGTGGTGGAGCCATATCGTGTGGATGAGGTTCATTTCCGGCAGAAAGACGGAGGCTTTGTTGCTCAGGTAACATCCAGCTTTAACGGAAAAACAATTACCACAGAAGCTGCCGGAAACGGACGTCTTAACGCAGTCAGCAATGCTCTGAAAAAGGCATATGAACTTAAGTTTAATCTTGTAACCTATCAGGAGCATGCGCTGGAGCAGAGCTCCAGTTCCAAGGCTATTGCATATGTGGGTATCCAGAAGCCGGACGGCAGTCTTTCCTGGGGCGCCGGTGTAAACTCGGATATTATCCATGCCTCTGTTGACGCGCTTGTGACAGCTATTAACAACCGATAGAAATACTCAGGGATCATAGATCAATGATCATAAGAGAGGATGGTCTGAAAAAAATATAAATTTTCAGCTGTCTGGCCCTGTACGGGGAGATATAGGATTTCCGGCTCCTGCAGAGTGTATGCTGTAAGGGTTAAACGAAAATTTTAATCTGTATATGTATGTTATGTAATTATGTAAGCGGCAGTTCAGTGACAGAACTGCCGTTTTTGCACACAAAGCAGGATTTCATTGTGGCAGATACCACGCTTTTCCGGGTAGTGCTTCACTTGCTGGTCGTATTCACAGAACAGTTTTTCGCCGTTCTGGTAAGTAGCGGGTATTTAGTTGTATAAGGTTTATATCCGATCAGACGAATATAATTATCATTTCATTAAAAGTGTTGCTAATAGATACAAGGCAATAATATGGGTTGGATAGAAAATATAGAAAAAATTTTTAAATCCTTTTCCTTTCTGCCCATTATACAGAACCATAGGAATCAGAGCTAACAAGATAGCCCATTGTACACCTCCAAATCTAAAATACGCAATAGCCCCAACTACAATAACAACAGCAATTTGGATACGACGGTTTTTCCTAAAAATATAAAGCAGAATCCCCATCAAAACATACAGTAAGCCGCCTTCAACAGAAACGGGATTCGGAAGCAGCATAGAAATAAATGCCAATGTTTGGAGTAATCCACCGGATGTAGACCCAGATGAAATGAGATAGCTCATGAGAACCATCGGCAGCATAAACAGGATTGGTAAAAGCATAAACAAAGCAGCTTTTCCAATATCTTTCTTATTCTTTTTCCTTATACCTGCTTTTATATAGTCCCAGCTTAGCATATATATTGCTACGACAAAAAATGTGCTGAACGCATTGTTCGCCAGCATAATCGTATCGTTAGGAACAAGCCGTTGCACCATAAAGGTTAAAATCGTCATACCCCAACTTGCAAACAACAGTCTTTTAATATATCCTTTTTTGCTGTGGGTATAGTAAAAACTATCTGCGGCAAGAAACAGGAATAACGGAAATACAGGGCGCCCAAATAAATCAATCCAATGAGGGACGCCCATAGAATTCTTGTTGGAGTTCACATCCATAATGGAATATCAGAGCAATACTTCGCAAAACCAAAGCTACAAGGATTCCTTCTATAAATAACAATACACTGAGGTGATAATATGGATATATCGGACATATCACAGATAAAAATGCAAAAACAGAGATTTTTTCAATGCATTTTGTTGTGTTGCTAGTAAAGGGCGATTCAGCTTTTGAAATGCAACTAAATAGTTTTTTTGAGTATCTAACCATACAAAACATGCAGCTGCATTTTATGATGAAACAAATTAATAATATAATCCATTCACTAAAACTCAACCCCATGTCTGCTTGTATCATCTGTGTTACCAAGTATTCCGGACTAATAATCTGACTTAATAATGTTCCACTTAAAAGAAGTATGGCGCCAATATTTGCTATCATTGTAATTGCAGCAATAATGGTGCAGACAACTGATAATAAATGTGTTGATTTTTTTAAATTTAACTGATTCATAAAATTAAGCTCCTTTCATTTCACAACTCACATCATATCATATTTTATATCTTTATCAACTATATTTTAATGATAAACATAAATTAAAATGCGTTTATCATTAAAATATGGCAAATCGTAAACAGAGGAAAATTTTTCTCTGGAATTTTTCTTACCTCTGAAATCTTAATTTTTCACTGGATTTTTTGAAATATTCCTGTTAAACTTAAATTAAGTATGCCCGCTCACAGAAAGAAGGGCATGGACACCTTCTGTTTTTGCAGCAGATATATTTTATATAAGAAAGGAAATTCATATGCTAAAGATTAAAAGCTATGAAAGAGTAAACAGTATTGCAGAAGCTTACGAGCTGAATCAGAAAAAATCAGCCTGCGTGCTTGGCGGTATGGTATGGCTGAAAATGGGAAACCGAAATATTTCCACAGCAATTGATCTGTCTGGTCTGGGACTGGACACTGTTCAGGAGCTGGAAGATGAATTTGTGATCGGATGTATGACAACACTTCATGATCTGGAAACAAATGCAGCTCTGAATGAATTTACAGGAGGAGCAGTCAGGGAGAGTCTGCGTCACATTGTAGGAGTGCAGTTTCGGAACTGTGCTACAGTTGGAGGCAGTATTTTCGGAAGATATGGATTTTCTGATGTTTTGACCATGTTTCTTGCAATGGATACCTGGGTGGATATGTATCAGGCAGGAAGAATCCCGCTTACAGAATTTGTAACACAGAAAAAAGACAGGGATATTCTCCAGTCTGTGATCGTAAAAAAGACACCTCTTAAAGTCACATATTTAAGCCAGAGAAATTCTGAGACGGATTTTCCGGTTCTTACCTGTGCGGCTTCTCTGATTGGAGACACGCCGAGAACCGTGATCGGGGCAAGACCCGGACGGGCTATGATTGTTGAGGATGCGGAAGGGATTCTGAAAGACTTTGGTGAAATGACTAAAAACCAGAAGCCGCAGGCAGCGCAGGATTTTGCCCGCTATGCCGCAGAACATGTGCCGGTGGGATCAAATATGAGGGCTTCTGAAGACTACAGAAAGCTTCTCACACAGGTACTCACAAGGCGAGCATGGGAAACAGTAGGAGGGATGAAAAAATGAAGCTGAGCTTTTGGCTGAATGGAGTTTACCGTCACGATGATGTTGAGCCGGATACGTTGCTGCTGGATTTTCTGAGAGACAAAGGCTGCTATAGTGTAAAGAGAGGCTGCGAGACAGCGAACTGTGGATTATGCACTGTACTGATGGACGGAAAGCCTGTACTTTCCTGCAGCACGCTTGCGCTGAGAGCAGAAGGCAAAAAAATTGTGACCATGGAGGGAATGCAGAAAGAGGCAGAGGAGTTCGGCGCATTCCTTGCAGATGAAGGCGCAGAACAGTGCGGCTTCTGCAATCCGGGATTTATCATGAATGTTTTTGCAATGGAAAAGGAACTTGAGAATCCTTCAGAAGAGGATGTGAAGGAGTATCTTGCCGGAAATCTCTGCAGATGCTCCGGGTTTGTGGGACAGACAAGAAGTATCCTGAAGTATCTTGAACATAAAAAATCACAGAAAAAGGAGGAGGCAGAAGAATGAGCTATGTCAGCAGGCCGGTAAGAAAAAAAGACGCCATGGCGCTTGTAACCGGAAAGCCGGTATATACAGATGATCTGGCGCCGAAAGATTGTCTGATCGTCAAAGTTTTGCGAAGCCCTCATGCCAATGCCTGGATCGAGGAGATTAAAACAGGAACTGCCCGTCAGGTAAACGGAATTGCCGCTGTTTATACATATAAAGATGTTCCCCAAAAGCGTTTTACCCTTGCAGGACAGACTTATCCGGAGCTGAGTCCGTACGATCATTATATTCTTGACCGCAGACTGAGATTTGTGGGCGATGCTGTGGCGATTGTGGCAGGTGAAACAGAGGAGGCAGTAGACAGGGCGCTGAAACGGATCAAGGTAAAATATCAGGTTGACCAGCCTGTTCTTGATATGCATAGAGCAAAAGACGCTGATATCCTGGTACATCCGGAGGAAGACTGGGAGGCAAAAATACCAGTAGGGGCAGATAATAAGAGAAATCTTTGTGCTTCAGGACTGGAGGAATCCGGTGATGTGGATAAAATTCTTGGCGAATGTAAGTATACTGTGGACCGGACCTATCACACCAAAGCAAACCAGCAGGCAATGATGGAGACTTTCCGGACCTATTGTTATATGGATCATTTCGGACGTCTGAATGTGGTATCATCCACACAGATTCCTTTTCATGTAAGAAGAATCCTGGGAAATGCTCTGGACATTCCCTCTTCGAAGGTTCGTGTGATCAAGCCAAGGATCGGAGGCGGCTTTGGCGCAAAGCAGACTTCTGTCTGTGAGATTTATCCTGCATTTGTCACCTGGATGACAGGCCGTCCGTCAAAAATCATTTACTCCCGTTACGAATCCCAGATCTGCGCATCTCCTCGTCATGAGATGGAGATCCGTGTAAGAGCAGGCGCAGATGAAAACGGAATCGTTCGCGCCATTGATGTCTATACTCTTTCCAATGCAGGCGCGTACGGAGAACACAGTCCTACGACAGTTGGATTAAGCGGGCATAAATCCATTGCCCTTTATCGTCATACGGAAGCTTATCGTTTTGCCTATGATGTTGTTTATACCAATGTACAGGCAGCAGGAGCGTACCGTGGATACGGAGCAACACAGGGAATCTATGCAGTTGAATCAGCAGTGAACGAGCTGGCTGAGATCATGGGAATGGATCCGGTAAAGATCCGGGAGCTGAACATGCCTCTTCAGGGAGAGCCTCTTCCTGCATATGGAGACTGTGATACAGCAGAAAGCTGTACCATGGATCAGTGTATGGAACGGGCAAAGGAAATGATGAACTGGGATGAAAAATATCCCTGTAAGGATCTTGGAAATGGAAAAGTCCGCGGAGTAGGTGTTGCCATGGCCATGCAGGGTTCCTCGATTGCAGGAATTGACGTGGGCGGCGCAGATATGAAGCTGAATGAAGACGGTTCCTATACACTGGGACTTGGATGTGCGGATATGGGTACCGGCTGTGATACCATTCTTGCCCAGATGGCAGCTGACTGTATGGAAACTTCAATAGATAATATTGTTGTGTTTGGGGTAGATACAGATATTTCTCCATATGATTCCGGCTCCTATGCCTCAGCCACAACTTACACCACCGGAATGGCAGTAGTTCAATCCTGTCAGGAGCTTCGCGGTAAAATCTGCGCTCTTGGCGCAAAAATTCTGCAGGCGGATCCGAAGGAAGTAAATTTTGACGGAGAATTTGTATTTACAGATGAAGAACATAAGGTTTCTCTGAAAGATATTGCCATTCAGGGAACCTGCGGAAATTCTCAGGAGCTTCAGGTTACAAGAACCTATTCTTCACCGGTATCTCCGCCGCCTTTTATGGTAGGAATGGCAGAAGTAGAAGTGGATAAAGAGACCGGAAGCACAAAGGTGATCGATTATGTGGCAGTGGTGGACTGCGGAACACCCATTAACCCGAATCTGGTACGGGTGCAGACGGAAGGAGGAATTGCACAGGGAATTGGAATGGCTCTCTATGAGGATATTCAGTATAATGAAAAAGGCGCTGTCCGCAACAATTCCTTTATGCAGTATAAGATTCCGTCCCGTCTTGATATCGGAGATATCCGGGTAGAAATCCGGGGAAGCTATGAGCCTACCGGTCCTTTTGGGGCAAAATCTGTAGGCGAGCTGGTAATTGACACTCCTTGTCCGGCAATTGCCGCAGCAGTATATAATGCCACAGGCGTCAGGGTTCGTGAACTTCCGATCACACCGGAAAAAATAGCAATGGGAATTCTTCAAAAAGAATCGGAGAAATAGTATGGGAATGGTGGTTAAACTGATTCTGGCAGGATTCTGGCTGGTTCTTGTACCGGCCGCTGCCGGAATCCCGTTTACAGGAAAAAAACAGTCCGGTTTTTCAGAAACATTTCTGAACGGATATCTGGTGCTTTTTACTGTAATGGAAATCCTTACTTTGCCTATGACAGTTATGAAAATGCCTCTCCATGTGCTGACTGCTGCCTGGGGAGGCATTGGAATAGTACTGGCCGTTTTTGGACTTTTTGCGTTTGGAAAAAGGAAAGCTTCTTTTCTGTCTGCCTGGAAAGAAAAAAAACGTCCGTCCTTTTATTTCTGTATTGCCATATTACTTATTCTCCTTCAGATAGCAGTGTGTTCACTGATGGCTCATATGGATGCTGACGATTGTTTTTATGTGGCAACGGCTACAACAGACGTTTACACAGATACGATCTTTGAGGTGGATCCCTATACAGGAACTGCATACAGGGTGCTGCCCAGACGATATGTGCTTTCGCCGTTTCCGGTATTTCTGGCAGTGGTAAGTCAGCTGAGCGGCAGACTCCATCCTGCAGTTATGGCACATATGGTATTTCCGGCAGTTTTTCTTTCAATGGCGTACATGGTGCAGGCTGTGCTGGCAAAAAAATGGTTTCCCGGAGAAAAGAAGGCCCAGGGGATCTATCTTCTTCTGGCAGCATGTATCTGCAGCTCTTCCGGCTATTCTGTTTACAATGCGGGAAACTTTCAGATGGTTCGTATCTGGCAGGGAAAAGCTGTTTTGGCTTCCGTACTTTTGCCGTATCTGCTTTGTTTGTGTATATCGTTTTTCCTCGAAAAAAAGCAGGAGATATCTTGGGTTCCACTGGTGCTTGCCAATATAAGCTGCTGCCTTCTGTCCTCTATGGGAGTGATACTTGCACCTCTTTTGACAGGCTGCTTTTTTATCATTTCCCTGATTGTCAGGAGAGACTGGAAACGGGCATTGGTAGGATTTTTATGCTGCCTGCCTTCCATTGCCCTGGGGATCGTGTATATTTTAATGGGCTGACAGGAGGATGGAAATGAAAGAAGTATTAAAACAGTCAGTAAATTTCTGGCAGAGCTACTGGGGTGACAGCCTGATGCCGTGGCTGCTTCTGGCAGCTGTTCTCTTTCTTGTGATCTTCAGAAGAAAGAAAAAAAGCACAAAATATCTGTTGTTTTATCTTTTTCTGGTTCTGTCTCTGTTTTTCTGCCCGCCTGCAGCCAGGATCATACAGAAGTGTATAGGCTCCAGTGTATACTGGCGTGTTCTCTGGCTTCTTCCGGTAGTTCCTGTTATTGCTGTGGCTATGACAGAATTTCTGAAGGAGAGAAAAGGCATTTTGCAGTTTCTCTTGGTCATAGCGGCGGCAGGAGCGGTAGCTGTGTGCGGAAAGGGCATTTGTCAGGCTGGAAATTATAAGCTGGTTCATAATTACCAGCAGGTGCCGGATGAGGTGGCAGCCATCTGTGAGATGGTAAAGCAGGATGCCAAAGATTCAGAGTTCCTTCTGGCGGCAGATAATTATATTGGACCTTATGTCCGTGTGTATGATCCGTCTATTTATATGCTGTTTAACAGAGAGGGACGGGGCGGCGCTGGCGAAGGAGTAAGGCAGCTTTATCTGGAGATCAATGCGCCGGTGTTTAATTACCGCAACATTGCGTCTGTGGGAAAAAGACTTTCCTGTAATTATCTGGTTGTAAAAATTCCGGATAAGCAGCAGAAAAGTGAACTTGAACTATATGGATACCAGGAGGTGGGAACAGCCGGAAGCTATGCCCTGTACCGGCTGGGAGATTCAGCAGATGCTGTAAGAAATCCCATTCTTGACCGTTGGGACTGGAGATGAGAAAGCGGATGAGACCGCTTCGGACTTTCATAATCCCTTGATTATTGAGGGAATTGTATCATTTTATACACCAGATGCAGACTGGATGCGGCAGTCTGCATCTGGTGCTTTTTGCTTTTATATACTTTTAAAATCCGGCGTCCCCATAAGGTCGTAGGGGGTGCTTTGATACACGTAATAATTCAGCCAGTTTGTGTACAGGTACGAAGAAAAAACACTGTAAAATCAATGGTTTCCGGCATTGCGTACACCATGAAAAATCGTCTGTACACCATTTTTACACCATTTACCCTAATTTAATGATTTTATTTGAATCCAACAAATCAGGCATATCATTAAAGCCTATGGTACTTTCTAACAGTTTTATATCATCAGTTTTTTTCTGTTGCATAACACTTGTGTACAAATCCATTGTCATTGATAACGAGGTATGACCGAGATATGTCTGTACTGTTTTGGGCTGTATCCCTGATTCAAAACATCTTGTAGCAAATGTGTGTCTGAATGTATGACCTGAAAAACTTTCAAATTTTTCCAGAGAATCCCTTGTTAAATTTATTTCTTCTATAATCTTATTAATTGCAGCACTATAAAGTACAGAGTTTAAAGGAGTACCATATTTCGTTGTGAATAATAAATCAGGAAAGGCTAAATTATTTTGATAAGGTGATTTATGCAAAACGACCTGATGTAATTGTATCTGTCTGTATAATGCATCCTGGCAAAATTTATTAATAGGTACAGCCCTATAACTGGATCGTGTCTTTGGCATTTCAACATGGAATGTTTTTTTTGTATCTCCTTCTAATTTCTGGTACAGCAGTGTTTTAGTAACAAGGATTTCTTTATTCTTAAAATCAATATCCTTTTCTGTGAGGGCAAATAACTCTCCGGGTCTAAGTCCTGTATTGATCGCAACTACAAAAAGATTGTTGTAAAATGTGCCTGCACTGCATTCAAAAAATGCCTGTTGTTCTTCTCTGGATAAAGATTTTATATAATTGGTTGGCTTGTTTTTAGGTAATCGTACACCTTTTGCAGGATTCTTGTACATAAAATCATCTTCCATAGCACGATTAAACATGTCTATTAAAATCACTTTAACTTTATTTAGGGATTCCCACTGATATCCTTTTTGGGAAAGTTGATTAATCGCATCTGTTATCATTAATTTTGTAATGGAATCCAGTTTCTTATTACCTAAATATGGCTGTATAAGTTTTTGATAGATATATTCGTAATGCCTTTTGGTATTTTTTCTTATAACAGGTTCCTTATAAACTCTCATCCAGATATCATACCATTCATCTAAAGTGGTAGTAGGTGTTACTACATTTTTCTTTTCCAGATCTTTTGAAATAGCCTGTGCTAGGTTAGCTCTTACTTCTTTTAATGTGCATCCATAAATTGAACAACGTTTACCAAATCGGTTTACAAAACGTGCCTGATAAACACCATTTGCTCTTTGGCTAATGCCGTTTCCTAATTCTTTACCTTTTAAATCTTTTCCCATTATAACTCCCTTCTTATCTTATTTCCTGAAAGAAGAACGCAAGGAAAAGAAGATATATCTCCATAAATAATAGTATCACATATAGAATTGTAGCTCAATACCTGATAAGAGGTAACAATCAGAGCTTTATAAATTTGCTGTCAAAGAATGAAACCCAAAATGCGTTTTAAGGCAGCAGAATGACATAGACGAGAAAAGCTTTATACAAATATACAGAATCCATTTTAGCTATGCTTTTGAAGCTTAAAGAGTGATTCTGAATCAATGATAACAACAAATAAGAAAATAATTCAATTTTAAGGAGGAAAACAATATGATCGTAGATAAATTGCACTTTATTCGTTTAGTTCATCACAAATTAAAAAAGGAATGGGATATAAAAGTTAGATACTGGGATGTCTACTATATGATACAGGCATTCATTGAAGTTGTTGTTGAAATCATGGAAGATGGAGACACGCTTAAATTAAGTGGATTAATGACACTTGCTCCGCATTATAAGAAAAGCAGAAAATATAATATCGGTGGTGCTAAGTATTCCGTAGATGAACACTATATCCCTAAAGCAAAATTCCATAAAAATATCAAGGATGCATGTCAGGTATACGGGGAATCTCTATTGCAGTTGGATAAAGAGATGAAAGAAATGGAAGGGGTAGAAGAATGATGGATATAGAAACAAAAATATGTACACGCTGCGGAGTAGAAAAACCGATAGAAAAATTTCAGTTAAATAAGCTTAAAGGTCAGAAGCCCTGCAGAATATCTGTCTGTAATCAATGCCGCTATCAAATCAAAAAAGAAAGAAAAAATAAATTAAGTGATGATATAGATATTAAAATCACACGGCAGTTCAAGAAGATTGTACCGCAAAGAATTTTAGATACCAAACAATATGGGATTGATTTAGTTGGAGAAGATGAGATATTTGTGCCTAAAGCAGATTGCATAAACTTTTGGATTTCAAATTACGGGAGAGCTGTTCAAAGGAAAGATGATGGATATTCTGTAAAAGAAGGACAGTATGATAAAAAGGGAAGCTTGTTTTACAGAGTAAAAAAAGAGAGATATAAAAACGGAACATGGGAAATATATAATTCCTCAATTACTGCTGCAAAGGCGGTTATTGAGGAATTTGTTGTTAATCCGGATGTAAAGAACAACGATCACTATTGGCACAAGGGATTTAACAAGAGAGATAACTATTATAGAAACTTATATCCGTTGAATCAAGAGCAGTATCGTATTGTGAGATCTTATTTTATGGACACAGGCGAGGATTCTGAAGAGTTCATTATAAAGGTAATGAATGATATTAAATTTAAACCGCATGACTGGAGCGGTAAATACTTGAAACCTACCATGTGTGGGATTGGGTATGCTGGAACAGAAAGAGATAGTAAATCAGTATCGTACATAAAATGGCATGATATGATACACAGAAGTTATAATGCAAAATTTCACATAAGAAATCCGCAGTATAAGGATTGTGAAGTCTGTGAAGAGTGGAAGAACTATAGTAATTTCAAGGTATGGTATGAAACGCATTGTTACGGAGATACAGTCCTGGATTTAGATAAGGATATTTTATATAAAGGAAATAAGGTATATAGTCCTGAAACCTGCTGCCTTGTTCCACATATCATTAACACAGTTTTTATCAATGGCAAAAAAGATAGGGGAGATTATCCCATAGGAATCTATTTCGATAAAGATAAGAATTGGTCCTATGTCAAGATTTAGTACAAGTTAAAATGAGG
>NZ_HF998987.1:0-9985 GCF_000433815.1 Blautia sp. CAG:257 | reverse complement strand
AAACGGATCTCCACCGGACATCCAGCACCCCATCACATACTGCATAACTTTGGGATTGACATTGTTCTCACCCAGCCTGGTACATCCCGTATGACGAAGAGTATGCGATGAAATAGGAGGCATCAGCTCCGGCTCTCGCTTCTCTTCTTCTGCCAGTTTGCTTTCTTTCTTATTATAGGCATTGACAATATTTTTCAGAAAGCTGTTCACTCCCGCCGGCATGATCGGACGTCCATGCTTTGTATTGAAGATGAATCCACTGCGTCCACCAATATCTACATTACTCTGTAAACCAAGCATCAGGTTCAGTTCTCTCTGTTTACGGAACGCATCATATACCATCTGTGTCATAGGAATATCTCTGATTCCTGCATCCGTTTTAGTTACTGAATCATGGAAACAATATCCTTCATCACCTTCATAATACACAAGCTGTCCACCTACATGAATCTCCCGGTTCTTCATATCCACATCTGACCAGGTTAAGCCGATAGTCTCTGCTTTTGTCAATATAAGACTAAAAAAAATATGTTTTTCTTGCAAAAAGCACCGCCAGTTTTCCCTGGCGATGCTCCTGCAAATAATTACTCATCTTTTTTCTCATTCACATCTATGACTTTACTCTTATCTCCCACAAAGAAAATATCATCCATTTTCCAGATGATCTCTATTCTTCCGCCGCCATAGACATACACTTTATCAATAATCTTGTACAGCACGTTTTTATCAAAAGACTGTAATGCTGCAATATCATTCAGCTCTGCCTGTTTCGCTCCTGCTTCCTCAATCTTTTTCCGGGCTTCTTCAATTTCATTTTCAATCTCCGGAATACACTGATCAATTTCAGCAATGCGTTTTGTTGTTATCTCCAGCTCTGAGATATACTGGTCTTTCGTAAGACTTCCCATTCTGTAATCAGAATATAATTTCATCTTTCTGGATGACAGACGCTTCTTTTCGCTCGCCAGAGTAGAGAGCTTTTCTTCCTGAATAGATGTTTCCAGCCACACTTTTTTCTTCTTTTCCAGATTATCTGATATAAACCGAACCATGTTTCTGGCACAGGCTAAAACCGTTTCCTCCAATTCCACTTTGTCCATCTTGCTGTTGGAACACTCTGGAAGTCCGGTCATGTGTGCTTGTGGACAGCGATACGATTTACCAGATCCCGTTAAGTCCAACCGTCTACCACATGATGGACACATCAAAATTGCATGACTTTTTTTCTTTGGTTTGTATGGACGTTTTTCTTTTGAAAATGCCATCTCATTCGCCTTTGCAAATAATTCCTCTGACACGATTGGTTCATGTGTTCCTTCTACAATAATCCAATCCTCTCTGTCATTTTTGGCAAGTTTGGTACTTCCAGTTACTGCAACTCTTTTTTTACTCCACACAGTTTTTCCCAGATAGACCTCATTTTTTAACATGTCTGAAATGGTTGTCTGCGACCATAGCTTTTTTTCTTTCTCTATCTTACGAAGATCCGCAAACTTTTCCTGCACACCGTCTTTTATAATATCTTTCAGGTAAATGACGCCTAAAACGATATGGTTCTTGGCCACCACCAGAGGTGTTCCTCCTTTGGATGAAATCTCTTTCACAATATGATCACACTCCGGAGAATAAATTTCTCCGCCTTTTACCACGTAATCTTTAATTGCATCTGCAGCTCCTTTTCGGATTTCTGTCCCTGCAAAATTCACACCGCTCATCCGGGTCACTGCGGTAAATGGGACAAATTCCATATTTTTATCAGAAAGACTTCTTTCCCGGATTCCAAACTTTTCTTTTGCCAAAACTACAACACTTCTTCCTTCCGGCGTTTCATCTGCCAGGGAAGACAGTTGTGCTGCATCCGCCAGTTCCTTTTCCGAAGCTCCATCTACCGGAATAAAGGCATCTGCACGACGGTTTCCCAGAGTAATCGTTCCTGTCTTATCCAGCATCAGAATATCTACATCACCTGCCGCTTCAATGGCTCTTCCACTCATTGCCAGCACATTAGCCTGGTTCAGACGGCTCATACCTGCAATGCCGATTGCAGAAAGCAGCGCACCAATGGTTGTCGGTGCCAGGCAGACCAGCAATGCAACAAGGGTCGTAATGGATGTAGGATTCGGTATTCCTGCCTGCTCTGCAGAGAACATAGAGTATGTATAAAGGGACATGGTTACCATAATAAATACGATGGACAATGCAACAAGAAAAATCTGCAATGCAATCTCATTCGGTGTCTTCTTACGATTTGCTCCTTCTACCATGGCAATCATCTTGTCCATAAAGGTTTCCCCTGCTTCACTGGTAATTCTCACAACAATCCAGTCAGACAGCACAGTGGTTCCGCCTGTTACGGCACTCCTGTCTCCGCCACTCTCACGAATTACCGGTGCAGACTCACCGGTAATTGCACTTTCATCCACAGATGCAGCACCATCCACAACTTCTCCATCACCTGGAATCTGTTCCCCTGCCTTTACCAGAACCAAATCTCCTTTTTTAAGGCTTGTGGACGGAATAACTGTAATCCTTTCTTTCTGATCCGGTGACGGGATCTTATGGGCATCTACGTCTTTCTTTGCTTTTCTCAAAGAATCTGCCTGTGCCTTACCTCTTCCTTCTGCAATCGCTTCTGCAAAATTTGCAAACAATACCGTAAACCACAGGATCACTGCAACCGCACAGGTATAGCCGGTCGGTGCATCTCCAATTCCGAAAATCAGAGAAATAAGCCAGAGTCCGGTAGTCATGATTGCCGACAGGTAAACCAGAAGCATGACCGGATTGCCTGCCTGCGTTTTCGGTTTTAACTTAATAAATGAATCTTTGATTGCCCTCATCATCATTTTTTTATCAGAGAGGGCAGTTTTTTGTTTTTCTGCCATTTTTGATTCCTCCATATGATCAAATCATTCGATTATTCCTGATTTTTATCCAACAAACTCTGCAATCGGTCCCAATGCCAGTGCCGGGAAGAAACTCAAAGCACCAATCAGCAGCACGATCACGATCAGCAGGAATACAAACATTCCATTACTGGTAGATAAGGTTCCTGCTGTAACTGCCAGTTTCTTTTTCTGTACCATGCTTCCTGCGATTGCAAGGATTCCTGTAATTGGGAGGAATCTTGCCAGGAGCATTGCACCACCAAGAGTAAGATTCAAAAATGGAGTATCTGCGCCAAAACCGGCAAATGCAGAACCATTGTTTCCTCCGGCTGATGAATATGCATACAGCATTTCAGAAAAACCATGTGCCCCGGAGTTATTCAGGCTTTCTGCAACGGATGGAACCGCTGCTGCTATTCCACTGAATACCAATATGGCGATTGGTGTGGCAAGGCATACCAGGACTGCCCATTTCATTTCATAAGGCTCAATCTTCTTTCCCAGGTATTCCGGTGTTCTTCCGACCATCAATCCTGCAATAAATACAGTTAATATTGCAAATCCAAGCATACCGTAAAGTCCACACCCTACGCCTCCGAATACTACTTCACCAAGCTGCATCAGAAGCATTGTGATCATACCGCCAAGAGGCGTATAGCTGTCATGCATAGAGTTTACGGAACCATTGGATGCTGCCGTCGTCCATGTTGCCCATGTGACAGAGGAACCGATACCGAATCTTGCTTCTTTTCCTTCCATATTTCCACCAGCCTGTCCGTCAGTGGAAGTATCTACATATTCATTTTCTGTAAGGACCGTAGATGCGGACTGCTCATTCACTGCTACTACAGACATTGCCGCAATTAACATCAGAAACATCGCCATAAAAACTGCAATTCCCTGCTTTTTGTCTTTTACGTCACGGCCAAATGAAAAGCATAATGACGCAGGTATCAGAAGCAAAAACAGCATCTCAAGTAAATTGCTGAACCAATTCGGATTTTCCAGCGGATGTGCAGAGTTTACACCATAATATCCACCGCCATTGGTACCCAGCTGTTTAATAGCAATCTGACTTGCCGCAAAACCGAGAGGAACGATTTCCTCTGTAACAACTTCCGCATCCTCTACAACCTCTCCATCTACCGTTACGGTATCTCCGTTTATTCTGGCATCCTCCAGATAGTTGCCATCAGCATCAAAAGCAACCGGCTCCATCAATTCTACAGTTTCTGCAGCTTTCCATGTCTGTGGAACACCCTGAGAAGCAATCATAAGTGCACCTGCCAGAGAAAGCGGCATTAAAACATACAGGGTGGATCTTGTCAGGTCTGTCCAGAAATTTCCCACGCCTTTTCCTTTTACTCTGGTAAAACCACGGATCAGAGCATATAAAACTGCAATACCAGTAGCCGGTGTCACAAAATTCTGAACCGTCAGCCCCAGAGCCTGAGACAGATAGCTGAGCTGTGATTCTCCACTGTATGCCTGCCAGTTTGTATTTGTCACAAAACTGATGGCAGTATTCAGTGACAGATCCCAACTCATTCCCTCTATATGCTGGGGATTAAATGGGAGGAATTTCTGGAACACCTGTAAAAGAAACAGTACCAGAAGTCCAAATCCGGAAAATGCCAGTACACTTACCAGATACTTTTTCCATGACATATCTTCTTCCGGGTCAATATTTTTTCTTTAAACAATTTTTCTTCCTCCTTCCGTGAGAGGTAATGTAAAGATAAACTCTGCTCCCTTTCTATCCGTCCGGTTCCGCCCGATGATCGTTCCGCCATGGGCATTTACCACCGTCTCACAGATCGTAAGCCCCAGCCCGATTCCTCTTTTCACATCAACTGAACGAGTCTTGGAAGTGTAAAATATTTTAAATAGATTGGAAACGTCTGCTTCAGCAATTCCCTCTCCTTCGTCCCGGACAGAAACCAGTAGTTCATCTTCTGTGTAACTGGCAGAAACAGTAATGGCTTCCTGCGGTCTTGTGTGTTTCACTGCATTGTCCAACAGATTGGTAATTACCTGCTCAATCAGCTTTGCATCCATCGGCACTAGCCGGAACTCTTCCGGTATCTCTACCTGTATCTCCCGCTCCGGAAAGCTCCGTTCCACATGAGCAACTGCACAGCCAATCACCTCTTCGATTGCTTCCATTTCTTTTTGTATCACAATTTTACCATCCTGCAGCCTGGTCAGGCTTAATATATTTTCCACTAATGATTTCAGCCAGTCTGCGTCCTGATAAATACCTTGAAGCAGTTCCTGACGTCTGTCTTCTTTGTCAGTCATATCCATCAGCATTTCCGATGTCCCCATGATACCCGACAGTGGTGTCCTGAGATCATGAGAGATTGCACGCAAAAGATTCGCACGTTCTCTCTCGTTCCATGCTTTCTCTGTCACGAACTCTTTCTATCGTTACTTCAATCCGATCCATTGCCATGGAAACATTCTCCATAATAGAATGCAGTAACTTTTTCTTTTCCTGCAGATGTTCTTCATTTACGGTTTTATCAATTTTAACAACTGCCAGCAAATGCTCCCGTCCGTTGACCGGGTACCCATAAGTGTCCTCTTCTTCCAGATATTCGGTTCGAAGATTTGTATATCTCTTCCGAATCTCATCTGCATCCGGCACGCTTCTGTGAATCTGCTCTTTTCCGGACTGCTGGATGAAGATCGGTTCAGACTGCCTTCCAACATAAATGCATCCGACATTTACCTGAAGCAGATGACTGATACTTTCTGCTGCAATTCTGAGAACAGCTTCCATATCCGCCGCATCAGACAACTTACTGGAAAGCATATATAAGATCTGGCTTTCTTTCCCTCTTTCATTTGCTTCTTCCGTTAAAAGCTTTTCTTTTGTTGTCAGGGCACTTGTAAGAATGGAAGTTGTCAGCATAATGGAAAAAGTAATCAGATACCCGGGATCATTTACTGCAAGCGTATGATAGGGTTCCGTAAAAAAATAATTGTAACATAGGAGTGAAACTACTGCAGATAAAATCCCATACTGATATCCTGATGTAAATCTCGCAACCAGAAGAACAGCCAGAAGATACATCACAACAATATTCGTTTCTGGAAATCCAAGCCCTGTAAAAATCTTCCCAAGTACGGTGGCTGCAAATACGATAACCACCAATTTCAACAGGCTCTGCAGGATTTCTTTCTTTTTCATCATCATGATCGCCTCTTTATTATCATATTAATCCCGTTAAGTATAGCACTCGCAGTCTGTTTTTCCAATCCCATGAAACATGGCATTCTGTTTCTGCTCAAATAATGATTAACATTTGGAATCAATGCCGCTGGATCTAATATCAGTAGTCATATAATTTCTTATAATTCACAAAATCTTCACATAATTATTAGCACTCTCTATTGACGAGTGCTAATTCATATGTTATATTACGCATAGAACAAAGGAAGAGGAAATGATTTCTCTTCCTGATATTCATAAATCAACACTTCGGGTTTCTCCGATAGTGCAAACTTTAGTTTATGTCATGAAAGGAGATATGACTTATGTTAATGCCTAATATTTTTGGAGAAAGTTTATTTGATGATTTTATGGATGATTTTGCTTTTCCGGACATCGATAAAAAATTGTATGGGAAACATGCTCCCCATATCATGAAGACCGATGTAAAGGAAAAAGACAACACTTACGAAGTGGCCATTGATCTTCCGGGATTTAAGAAAGATGAGATTCAGATCCAGCTTGAAAACGGTTATGTAACGGTAAGTGCCGCAAAAGGTCTTGATAAAGATGAAAAGGATAAGGAAGGAAAATATATCCGCCGAGAGCGTTATGCCGGAAATGTAAGCAGGAGCTTTTATGTAGGAAATAATGTTCAGAGAGAAGACATCCATCCGAAATTTGAAAATGGTATTCTTTCCTTTACTGTTCCAAAAGAGCAGAAGACAGTAGAAAACAACTCCCATTATATTGCCATTGAAGGTTAATCTCAAACGGGCAGGGAATAAAACCCCTGCCTGTTTTAAAAGCTAAACACAATTGGGAAAGAGGTTTTTGATATGAGTAAAACGACATCAAAAGTATTATGGATTTTAGCCGGAATCTTTCTGATTATAACCGGGATTGGATGTTTGAGGAATCCCGGAGAAATTCTTTATGGTCTTCCCATTATCTTTGGAGTTGCCATGATGTTTTCCGGCATTATAGATATAGTGATATTTGCAGCCGGTCATGATTATATGGCAGGATCTGGCTGGTTTCTTGCTGACGGCATTCTGACCGTACTGATGTCTTTATTCATTTTGGGAAATGGATGGTTTACAGCAATGACAATCTCCTTTATTTTAGGAATGTGGCTGATTTTTTCAGGTATCACCAAACTGGTTAATTCCTTTGACCTTCAAAAACTGGGAGTAAGAGGCTGGGGCTGGTTTACGGTACTTGGAATCCTGCTGACTGTGATTGGTTTTCTGTCTTTCACACATCCATTTGCAAGTATTGCAGCTATGGCCTGGGTAATCGGATTTTTCCTGATCCTTCAGGGAATTGTATCCGTTATGCGTGGATGCTTTTCCAACCGTTTCTGGTTATAAAAATATAACAAAAACTAACATTGCCAAAGAGGAAAAAGGCACCTCTTCATATAGATTCGGCTGCATACAAAATTGTGTGCAGCCTATTTTAATGAATACCTAATTCTGAAAAAAATCTTTTACTCTCTACGGATAATCTTATCCTACAACAATTTTTTCTTTTTAAAATAAATGAGTTCCAGAATAATTGTAATTACTGCAATTGCAATCACTGCAACATATCCGTATTTCCACTGCAGCTCAGGCATATTTACAAAATTCATCCCATACCAGCCGGTCAAAAGTGTAAGTGGCAGGAATAAGGTTGTCACAACTGTCAATATACACATAATTTTATTCTGTTGTGCATCCTGCTGAGATTGATACAGTTCACGTAACTGCAGTATATTTTCTCTAAGCAAATGCACATGGTTATGCAGTCGTTCTGTCCTGAGTGCATAACGATTCCACGATTCTGTATTATGGATAATAGTCAGTCCATCTTGAGACTGTAATAGATCACCAATCATAGCCAGCTGTTCATAATATGCATCCAGCTCAGATAGTTTCTGTCGATACTTTGTAAGAACCGTAAAGAAATTATCTGGAACACTTTTTATGAGCTGATCTTCCATCTTTTCAATTTCTTTTTCCAAATGTAATAAATATAGAAGATCATATTCAATCATCAGTTCCATCATCTTAAGAAGAAACTGATCCGGCGATTTCAGCTCCTGAAACTCTTCTTCCTTTTTCTCTATCCAGTGTTTCAGTTTCCCACTGTCCTCAATTAAAAAAAGTTCTTTATCTGTCAGGTAAAATCCACAAACAACATGTGGTGTACGTATTTCATTTTTTTCCGGTACTCGCAAGGTTCCCAGAATACAATCCCGAAACACTTCTGCTTTACAGTATCGGATTGATCTGATACTGTGTAATAATTCGTTATCATGCGGAAAAACTTTCTTCAACTCACGAAATTCATCTTCCCGTAAGATCGTAAGGAAATGTATATTCATCATAGAATCACTCATACTCCTTCCCATTATTCTGCTCTTGAAAATCAGAATACTCTTTCTTTTTATGAAATGTAAATACGAAATGGCAGGCACTGTTACATATAATCCCTATCGCCATTATTGAAATAGCTCATGCTGTTTTTGCATTATTCACAAAGTTTCTTTATATATCAATAAGAATAGTTTTGAGAAATTTTCTTTTTATCATTTCTGCATTCTATCAATCAAATCATAACTCATATCCAGAAAATCCAATATTTTCGATTCTCCTACTATTCCATCCAACAAAATCGTAATCCAATGCTGCTTATTCATGTGATAGCCCGGCAGAAAACCATAGGTCTGGATAATCATTCCTGTCATTTCCGGATCACATTTAACATCTATAATTTCCACGGTATCATCTCCATCCAATCCAAGTTTGGATCTCTCAACATTCATGATCACCGCATACCATTTTCCATTATGATGGCGAAGCACTGCACTATCCGGAGAACTGCTCCACAAATATTCAGGTATTGTTCCATACTGCTTTTTCACATATTCAAAAATTTCTTCTCTATCCACTCTTTTTTTCACCTCTGGATGTTCTCGTATCTTGACAATAATCATACCACATTTTCATGAGCTGCACTACCTGTTCAGTTTCTCAAATTCTTTTGCAATTTTCTATTTCACCTGAATTTATCTATTAGAGGGTAGAACAGCAGCAAGGACAGGAAGTGTATATACACTTCCGCAAAAATGGCAATTTAGGGCAGGGTTCCCTAAATTGAAAACCCCGAAGCACCCCAAAACCGAATTACGTACAGAAGGAGAAAATAGACATGTCAAACAGAAAAAGAAACATCCAAATATTGTTTTGTGTTACTCCAGAGGAAAAGAAGCTGATCCGCCAAAAGATGATTCTGTCAAAGACCAGAAACATGGGCGCCTATCTTAAAAAAATGGCTATCGACGGCTATATCATCAACACCGACACAACCCCGATCAAGCAGATGTACGAAGAGATGCACAAAATCGGTGTAAACATCAACCAGATTGCAAAAAAGGTAAATACCACCGGTGATTTGTACCCGGAAGAAATGGAAGAATTGAAAAGGATGGTAAGCGAGATATGGCATATATTAAAATCTTCCCCATTAAAGTAACTGACAAAAAAGCGCTGGACTATATTATGAATCCGGACAAAACCGAAGAAAAATTACTGATTTCCAGTTTTGCCTGTTCCCCAGAATCTGCTGATCTGGAATTTGCTTTCACCAGAGATGAAGGTAAAAAGAACGTGATGGATAAAGGCAACAATCTGGCATTTCATTTAATTCAATCTTTTAAGCCTGGAGAGGTTGACGCTGAAACCGCACATAAGCTCGGCAAAGAATTTGCTGACGAAGTACTAAAAGGGAAATATGAATATGTCATCAGTACCCATGTTGACCAGAATCATATTCATAACGTACGCCCGGATAGGGCAATGAGAAAAGCAGTATGAGGTACTGCCCCGTAAGA
>NZ_HF998986.1:0-12769 GCF_000433815.1 Blautia sp. CAG:257 | reverse complement strand
CGATGCGCAAATGTTTTGAACAGGCTAAAGCCGTATAAAAAACTGCGTAGCAGACATTATCATCTGTTACGCAGTAAAAATCCGTTTTTTATGTATGAGTACCATACCCTGTATTTGTTTTTATATGTTTTTCATATACAGTCAGAAAACGTTAGTAATATTCTTCTTCGCCGCCGTCATCGTAATAGTCTTCGTCTCCGCTTCCGTCTGAATAGTCCTCTCCGGAACCGTCCTCGCCGCTTCCATCTGACATATCGCTGCCTTCACCGGAGCCCTCCTCACTGCTGCCGTCAGATATGTCACTTCCGTCTCCGCCTTCTGAAGCAGTTTCCGCATTGAGAAGCGGACCGTCATAACCTGCTACCAGTCCCTTCGACAGGCTGCTGTCCCAGAAATCTGCATAAGACGCATTCTGAAGCTCCACACCCTTGGCCTTTGCAAGCTCACTGACTGTCATCAGCTTATATCCCTTTTCCGTCAGCTGAGGAATGATCTGAAGAGCAGCCTGTACGGAAGTCTCATGGATATCGTGCATCAATATAATGGAACCGTCTGTCAGATCTCCGTTCATAACTGCATCAACAGTTGATTCCACATTTAATGTTTTCCAGTCTAATGTATCCAGAGACCACATAAAGAACGGCTTCTGCACAAGGTCAAATTCTCTCTGATCCGCTGCGCCGTAAGGTGCGCGGGCTACTGTGGCTTTCTGTCCGCAGGCTTTCATCAGAGCCTCGTCTGTTTTCTGAAATTCTTCTATTACAGCTTCATCAGAAATACCCTGAAGTGTTGCCTCCGGATGATCCCAGCTGTGGTTTCCAAGCTCACATCCGATATCCGCCATTCTCTGTACAGTGGATTCCCAGCCTGATACATTCTGTCCCAGCATAAAGAACGTTGCATGAGCATTGTTTTCTTCCAGACAGTCAAGAAGCTGGTCTGTATACTCTCCCGGTCCGTCGTCAAAGGTCAGGGCAATACGCGGCTTATGCTTCTCAGGATTATAGGAACCGTCTTCATTAAAATACAGATCGTCAAATCCCTGACTTACCCATCCGGTCTGTATATACCCATTGTCGTCAAAAGAATATGTCTGTCCGTCGATCTCCTGCATTCCCCCGGCATAATAGGTACGGTCAGAATTCTGATACCATTTTCCGTTTTCGTCTTCGTGCCATCCGGCTGTGAGATCAGACGCCCTAGTAACATGAGAGACACTTGCCAGAGGCATCCGGATGGCCTTTGTTTCGTCTGTGGTTACTTCTTCTTTTGTTCCTGTTGTTTCTGTCTTTCCCTCATCTTCCGTATTATCAGCATCTGCTGCCACCTGCACGGGTTCAGCTGCATCCTTACCGCTGATCTTATTTGCAACGGGCAAAATCACGCCCTTTATGATAAATACTACTACCAGCACCACAGCCAGTACATAACCGCCAAGCTTCATCATTTTGCGGCGTCGAAGCTGCTGCTGCTTTTTGCGCATCCTTTCCTGCAAAACTCTTTTATCCATTGTTTCCCACCTGCTATTATATCAATCTGTCCTTGTTTGTCCTGTCTATCATACTGCATTTTTTACAGAAATACAATAGCGCTCCCCGTGCATTTTCCACATATTTATAAAACTTTTCTAAAATCATCCAGTTTCCTGAAATTCACCTGTCAGCAGAGTGTATCCTGCTGTCCGTTTTCCGGATCGATACAGACCGCAGACATTGTCCTGCCTCTGTCTGAAGATCTTTGAGTTATTCCTGTAAAGCAGCGTCCTCGTCCGCAACGTCCTCATTTGCAGTATTTCCGGCGTCCTCTGTCTGAGTATCGTAAGCGCCTTCTTCTGTTACCGCATCTTCATTTTCTGCCAGCTCATCACCTCCGCCGACCTTCTGGTCTACCTCGGCCTGGTCAACAATAAACTTTTCCACTCTGAGAAGAGCCCGTGTCTCATTTACTTCTCTCTCTCCATAAAGATCCACAACTTCACTGATATCCGTTGCACCGTACTGCTGAAGCAGCTTCTTGTCCAGAGCTTCTGCTTCTTTGTCATCTACGCTCAGATTTTCTTCATCCATAATGTACTGAACGATCAGGTTCTGCTTTACCTTGGCCTCCGCATACTGTCTGCAGTCTTCCTCATATTCTTCTTCTGTAATTCCCTGTGATTTCAGGAATTCGCTCATATCCATCTGTGCCTGCTCAATATACTCGCCATTCAGTTCTTTATATGCTTCTATGGCTGTATCAATATCTTCTTCAGGATATTCTATGATCTCAGAGCTTTCAAAAACCTGGTTCCATGCATCTGCATAAAGCTGATTCTCAGCAGCTTCGTTGACGCCATCCTCAAGCTCCTTCTGAACAGCCGCTCTGTATTCGGCCACAGTTTTGCTGTCTGTATTTGCTGCAACCCACTCATCTGTAAGCTCAGGAGTTCTGCGGATGCTCTGAACAGTCACCTGATATACTGCAGACTTGCCGGCAAGCTCACTGTCATAGTAGTCTTCCGGGAAAGTCAGATTCAGCTCCTTTGTCTCTCCGGCTTTCATGCCGACAATTCCTTCATCAAAGCCGTCTGCCACAGCTCCCTCTCCGATCACAAGATCATAATCCTCTTCCGATCCGCCCTCAAAGCTTTTGCCGTCAATTGTTCCCGTAAAGCTGACTCTTACCTGGTCTCCGGACTGGGCTGTTCCGCCCTTTACTTCCTCTGCCTTATCCTGCAGACGGAATTCAATTTCTGTATCCACCTCAGGATCAGAAACCGGCTCTACGATATTGTTAAGCTTCAGCCCCTTATATTCGCCTACGGTGATATATTTGGAAATATCGCTGACAGACACAAGTCTGACCTCTGTTTTTTCCTCTTCCTGCTTTGTATCTTCTTTCGTTTCCGTCTTTTCTTCTGCTTTGTCCGTTTTCTCTGCGCTGCTTTCTGTTTTTTCCGGGGCAGATTTTTCTGCGCTCTTATCTGAGCAGGCAGACGCGCTGAATACCATACACATTACCAGCATTGCCAAAACTGTTTTTTTCTTCATAAATAGCTCCTTTCTGATGCCTTACGTTCATTTATTCTGTCACATTTCAGGTACCGGAGTGGGTCTTGAAGAATCCCAGACCTCCGACACGTCAAACAGGTCACTGAGCATTTCCGGATTATAATACATTCGGTATCCGTCCAGATTTCTTCTTCCCTGGCGCAGATACTGGTCTGAAAGCTGTACAAAATACTGGCTGGAATCCACATTACAGTAATAATGATATCCTCTGCTCTTATAATACTGAAATTTCGGATTATCGGAGGAATATCCCTCCCAGCCGCCGATATCTGCCCCAAAAGCAAAGATAATGGTATCTGTTTTTCCAAGGATCGGCGCCACATAGGCTTCCCATTTCTCATTATCCGCCTTCAGCTCCTCAGCAGAGGAATCGGTTGCATTTTTGTGTCCCCAGGTATGGCTTGCAAACTCCCATCCATTGGCTTTCATGGCATCTGCAACCTTTTTGGCCGCAGCCACATCTGCCTCATAGTCAAAATCAGGATGCTTTTCCAGAAATTCTCTCTGATTATCCTGAAGATTCTCTTTTGTCTTATAGGCGATATCTGTACGATATCCCAAAACGCCATTATATCCTGTCATTGCGAGAATGCCTTTTCGTCCATGATAGGAAAAATCAGGATGCTGCTTTACAAATTCATCGATCAGAGGCACCATATCATAATTGCCTACCGATACTGTACCGTCATCCTCAATATATTCGTTTTTTACTTCCCCGTTCTCATCCAGAACAAGGCGGGAAGCATATCCGTCCCCATCCATATAATGATAATAGCTCACGTCATCCTGAGACAGTACAAACGGAATCTTCCCCTTGGGAAGCATGATCTTTCCGCGGCTCATGGAGCCGTCCTCATTCACTGTAGCCATATCGTGAGGACTTACCATTACATAGCCCTTGTCATACATGATCTGAATGATCTTGTTGAACTCGTCTATGGTTGTCATAACCTGATTATAACCGCCTGAATCAGAATCTCCGTCAAAAGCTTTGGAAGTATCTTTCACAAGAGTGTGAAAAAACACATGGGTGATCTTTTCAATGGGATATTCCACCAGAGCAGCCCTTGCCACCTGGCATTTTGCGGCTATGTCCATATAGTCTTTGTTTTTTTCAAAGTCCTTCTGGCTTTTCAGAAGCTTGATGGCCTCGTCATAATTGTACTGGGCATACATAATCTTTGCCTGCTCCAGAACAGACTGTGAACTGTTTTTATTTTTTGTTTTCTTCTCTTCTGTTTTCTTTTTATCCTTTGATGCAGACACCGGCATATATGTCTTTGATGTGATTTCCTGCGTGTTTCCGTTCCAAACCGGCATATTTCCACTGCCTGCCGCAACTGCTGCCGCAAGCGTCACTGCCAGAACTGCTTTTTTCATTTATGAGTTTTCCCCTTTCTTCTGTTTCCCCTTCCGGTTCCCTCTGACCGGTATATAAATCCGCCGGACACCCTCATCCGGCGGATGATATATCTTTATCCCATAGGCGGTACAGGAGTCGGTCTGCTTGGGTCAAATACTGCCTTTGCGTCAAAAAGATCTTCCAGAAGCTCTGGATTATAGTACATTCGGTATCCGTCCAGATTTCTTCTTCCCTGGCGGAAATATCTGTCTCTTATCTGCACAAAATACTTACTTGAGTCCACATTGCAGAAATAATTGTATCCCACACTTTTCAGATATTCAAATTTGTCTCCCGAATAATCTTCCTGAGCAGTAAGATCTGTTCCAAAGGCAAAAATAATGATATCTGTTCCGCCGATCAGCGGATCTACATTTTCTTTAAATTTCTCGGTATCAGTCTGCAGATGAGCCAGGTCGATCTGTCCTACATTCTGGTGTCCCCAGGTATGGCTTGCAAACAGCCATCCATTGGCTTTCATGGCGTCTGCCACCTTCTTGGCCTCTTCCCGTTCTTTTTCCAGACTGAAATCCGGATGTGCGTCCAGCCACTCCACCTTGTTGGCGTCCAGATCATCCGGCCGTGTCTCGTAGCTGATGTCTGTTCTGTATCCAAGGATTCCATTATACCCCGTGAGAGCTACGATGCCCTTTGCTCCCCTGTAGGAAAAATCAGGATGCTGCTCCACAAACCGGTCAATCAGCGGCACCATGTCATAGTCGCCTACCGAAACTGTTCCGTCATCCTCCACATATTCATTGCGAACCTTGCCTTCATCATCCAGCACAAGCTTTGTGGCATAGCCGTCTCCGTCCATATAATGATAGTAGCACACATCATCCTGAGACAGGACAAACGGGATTTTTCCCGGAGGAAGAAGAATCTCTCCCGGAGTTACATTTCCGTTCTCGTCAGCAGTTGCCATATCTTTGATGCTGACCATAACATACCCCTTGTCATACATGGTCTGGGTGATCTTGTTAAACTCATCTATGGTCGTCATAACCTGATTGTAGTCGCCTTCTTTATAATCACCGTCAAATGCCTTGGCCGGATCCTTGATCAGCGTATGATAAAAAACATGAGTCACTTCTTCCAGAGGCCAGGATACGCAGGCTGCTTTTGCCTCCTCATATTTCTTCACAGCAGCCTGAAAATCCGCATTCTTGTCATAGCTGCTGTCGCTTTTGAGAAGCTGTACAGCCCCGTCATAATCATACTGGGCTGCCTTCAGATCCGCCTCTGCCAGAAGGTCTGTCTGCGCAGAAGCCTCTGCTGCTTCTCCCCCGCCTTTTTTGTTTTCATCTTTATTGGAAACTATGCCGGAACCGCTGCTTTTTGTAATGACAAAACGTGTGATCCCGCTGACTGCGCCAACTACTACAACAAGGGAAATCACTGCTGTGGCGCCCAGAACCGCCAGCTTCTTCCGGCGCTCCCTTTTTTGCCTGCGCAGCCTTCTCTCCCTTCGCATCTCACGGAAATATTCGTCACGTTCCTCTTCGGTCATGGCCTCCAGCTGCCTGTCCCTCTCGTCCTTATTTTTCTCACTGTGCATATTTCTCTTTCCCCTGCCTCGCTCTTCCATAGTAACTCCTGTCCATTATTTTTCTGTAATTTTTAATATACCCAATGTAAAATCCTTTATTCCGGTATCACAACAGTCAGGAAATTTTACTGTTCACTCCTTTCCCGGAAGCCTGGTCAAAGTATCCTGCAATTTACATTCGATGATGGTATTTTTCCTTTATTTTTCGGTTTTTTATCAATACATCTTATGAAATATTGCCTGTGAACAGCTGCCAAAAATCGTCAAATTATGTCACTTTGCTTATTATAACTTTTTATCCGTATAATTTCCACTGTTTTCCCCTAATATAAACTAATTTCTTATAATTTTTATCTAAACCGTTTCTCCTGGATCTCCATTCGGGATTTTGCTGTGATTTTGCCCGAAACTGTTTGCCTTTTAACAGGATTAATGATAAAATATACTTCACATGACAGGAATTCTCTCTGAAGGACATGTATGTCCGCCTGTATCTGATTTTAAGAGGGAAAAATATACATATTGAGGAGGGTATTTATGAATACACTTACTATCGTCCTGCTTGTCATCCTTGTTGTTCTCGTCGGCGTACTGATTGCCCTTTATTTTTTTGGGAAAAAGGCTCAGAAAAAACAGGAAGAACAGCAGGCACAGATTGAAGCTGCAAAACAGACTGTTTCCATGTTGGTAATTGACAAAAAACGACTTCGCATAAAAGAATCCGGTCTCCCGCAGATGGTGATCGATCAGACACCGAAGATGATGCGTCGTACCAAACTGCCTATCGTCAAGGCCAAGATCGGTCCGAAGATTTCTATTCTGATAGCAGATGAGAAAATTTACGAACAGATTCCTGTAAAGAAAGAAGTAAAGGCTGACATCAGCGGTCTGTACATTGTAGGTGTACGCGGTATCCGCGGTCATCTGGATGCGCCGCCGGCCAAGAAAAAGGGCTTCTTTAAAAGAATGTTCAGCAAAAAAGACTAAAAAACACGAGACAGCTGTAAGAATTTTCCTGCAGCTGTCTCGTATTTTATTTACAGTACAAAATCCTTTGAATCGGCAGGCTGCGCCTGCACAGAAAGATAGCAGTCCGCCACATGCTCTTCATTCATGTCAAGGGCATAATCAACCTTCATGTTAATGTTATTGTCACTTTCATTCAGTTCCATTCCGGTAGCAACAATTCCCATCTGAAGCGTTCCGAACGGAGTGGTATAAAAGGTCATATTCTTTTTTCCCCGCTCAAATACCATATGTACATTAACCAGCCCCTGTTTCCTGACTTCCATGCCCTGGGGGGACATTTTTATGTAATTTATCGTAGGCTCTGAGCCTTCATCCAGAATTTCCTCATATCTGAGATAATGGCTTCCGTTGCGAAAATAATACTGGCCGGGTACAACAAGCTCTATGGGCTCCTGTTCTTCTCCCACTTCCATCATCTGAAGTCCCCGCACATGTATGAGTACATTTTTATCCATAAATGCCTCCTAATATTTTTCAATGTCGATCTTTTTTGTCATTTCCACATCATAGGGAAGAATCGAGCCTGCAAATGCCCGGAACTTTTCCGCAAGGTCACTGACATAAAAACGATATGGAAATTCTTCTGTTTTCCCTCCTGTATTAAGGAGTTCCTTTTTTTCAAGAAGAGAACGAAGTTCCAACGCAGTCTCATAAGCCGGATTGACCAGACGTACTTCCTCCCCCATAAATTCCCGGATCACAGACCGGATAAGCGGATAATGGGTACAGCCCAGGATCAGTGTGTCCACGTCTTTATCTTTAAATTCCTGAAGATATCTGGCTGTAACCTCTGCAGTAACCGGATCGTGAAGCCATCCTTCCTCCACCAGAGGAACAAACAGGGGACAGGCTTTGCTGATCACTGTGATCTCCGGATCCAGTTTTTTCAGATAAGATGCATGGATGCCGCTGTCCACAGTTCCTACGGTGCCGATCACACCCACTCTCTTATTCTTTGTTTCCGCTGCAGCAACTCTCGCTCCGGGTTCTATCACTCCCAGAATGGGAACATCAAATTCATCCCTCACTGCCTCAAGGGCAAAAGCACTTGCAGTATTGCAGGCGATCACGATTGCCTTAACCTGCTGCTCCATAAGAAAATGAATGATCTGTCTGGAATACCGGATAATATTTTCTCTGGACTTCCCTCCATAGGGTACTCTGGCTGTATCTCCAAAATATACGATTTTTTCTGACGGCAGATTCCGCATGATCTCACGGGCAACTGTCAGTCCGCCCACTCCGGAATCAAATACACCTATGGGTGCGTCTCTGTCTGGCTTCATAAATATAAGTCTCCGTTTCTGCACTGGTGGGACTGCGGAACTTTTCCGCAGTCTCTGGTTTTTATATCATATCACCATTCCAGCACTTCCGCAAGCCAGAAGGAAATCTTTCGGGTGCTGTCTCCTCTTCCCTCTGAAAAGCAAAATTCCGGATACATGGTTCCCCACCATGCAGAGGCAGCCGGATACTCCGGCAGCCTGAATCCTCCTGCCACCAGAATCGCAGCAGCCATTGCAGCAAGTATTGAAACCGTCAGACGGTTTTTTCTGTCTCTTAACCATTCCATTAGTCTGTACCTCCAAAATTGTTCCTGTTCACAGCATTATCATCTGTGAACCTCTGACCAGAATTCACTATTCAGAGTATAGACAATTTACGGCTTTCTATTCCGGTAAGATACCTGTTTTTAAAGGTTCTCAGCTCTTTTCCAGATATACCTGCAATTCTCCGTTTTCCATAATGATACGTGGAATTTCCACAAGAGCGCCGCTCTCATACCACTGATGATAAACCTGCCTTAATGTCACCCCGTCTTTCTGCTGGGACGGCAGACGGTTTTCCAGAAGCCCGGTAAGATATTCTCCCGCAGAGGTTCCTCCGCTTTCCCGTGATAGCACTGCTTCCGGGTCTTCTGTCCGGAAAATATAAACATTTTCACCAACAAAGGGCTCTTCCTTAAGATATTCCATAAATATTTTCCAGCCTTCCCCTTCCAGAAGTCTGTCTCCCATAATGATCACCTGCAGATGGCTCATATCCAGATATTTTTCCTGAGAGCGGTCATAGATCCTTTCTATTTCGTAAAAATCACTTCCTGTTATAGAAAGCACAGTCTCACTTCCTGACTCCTCCTGTTTCTCCTGCCCGGTAGCCTGAGGAAGATCCGGCATTCCATAAATAAGAGAAAACCCTGATTCTTCACTGTTTACTCCCAGTGCAAGAGGATACATTCTTTTTTCCGGCTCTATGGCTGCACAGCCGCTGAAAAACACCACGAAGCAGAGGCCGGCTGCCAGCGCTACTTTTTTCTGTCGCCTGCGGTTTCCTCTCAGTGCCATAAACACCTGGATCAGAAGCAGACCGGGAACAAAGATGCGGCTCAGATAAAAGTCAAAGATTTGCCGGATTCCCATTCCCTGAAATTTTATCAGGGACAGCCCGAAGATCACGGCTGGCAGCCACAGTTTCCCGCTTCCCATACGGATCCGGTCGAGGATCCTGTGTCCGTAATGGAACAGACTGCCCAGAGCAAACAGAAGACTGTATAAAAGAAATCCCATCCACAGTACATCAAATCTTGCCAGTACATTTCCAGGAAGATCTGCCCCTGCCAGAAGGGGAAGAACCGGATATGCTTCATTTCTGAATCTCTGCCATCCAAGCACTGACGGGATCAGTACAAGCATTCCCATCAGGATCCCTCCCAGAGTAACAATTCCGAGGACCACAGGCTTTCCTGCAGTGCCCCTTTTTTCTACATCCTTCAGAAGAAAGGGCAGAAGCCCGATTCCGGAAAATGCCGCAAGGATTCCATAACAGCTTTTTAAAACCTCTTTTCCCTGCAAAACAAAAGCTTCTGTCATTTCTGTAAAATATTCCGGCGTGATCTGCCACAGACAGAGAACCATCATCAGTAAAACTCCGCCCAGAAGAACGCCGCCTGACACTTCTGCCATTCTTCCTCTTCTCTGCATACCTTTATGGGTTCCAAAGCTGCAGACCGCTGCCGCCAGAAAAGAAATCACAATTCCCGGAATACCGGTGATCAGAACAGCCGGAACCAGCTCCTCCATCAAATCCAGAAGATATGCGCCTGTCAGCGCCACATAGCTCAGAAAAAACGCTCCTATGATCCTGCCGCCTGCGGCTCCAAAGGTTTTAACCGGATCCGTGTACCAGGGCGTCAGTCTTCTCAGAAAAAAGCTGTAGATCACCAGAAGCACCATAGCAGCTGCCACTCCCACAATCCCTGATATCCCTGTGACGCGGTTTTCTCCGGGAAGACACAGAAGAAAAGGAGCCAGAAACGCCAGAACCATCTGTCGGTACAGCTGTCGGTGCGAAATTCTGTTATTTTCTGCAAATTTCATGATTTTTCCCTCCTTTTCAGCCTCAGACTCTGTTCCTGTCTGGCATAAAGAGGGCGGATCCGGCGCTTACGGAAGGGAAGCCTCAAAATCCCATCCCCAACATCCTTTATGGGAGATTTTTTTACAAAAGGCAGAAGATAGGGAATTCCAAAGCTTAACAGTCCTGACAGATGAACCGCCGTCAGGTAGATTCCCAGCACAATGCCAAAGATCCCCAGATATCCTCCCAGAAACAGAAAAACATATTTCAGAAGCCGGAAAGCAGAGGCAAACTCCTCATTTGGAATCACCATTCCCCCCAGGGCCGTAAGGGCTACGATCATCACAACAATCGGACTTACCAGATTTGCGCTGACAGCCGCCTGTCCGATGATCAGGCCTCCTACGATTCCAATGGCATTCCCCAGGGAACCGGGAACACGGACGCCTGCCTCCCGTATCAGTTCAAAGGAAAGTTCCAGAAACACAAGCTCCACAACACTGGAAAAAGGCACTCCCTCTCTGGCTTCTGCAAAGGATAATAAAAGGTTTGTGGGAAGAATCTGAGTGTGAAACCGTATCACTGCCAGATAAAGTCCGGGAAGCAGTACTGCAGTCATCAGCGCCAGATAACGCAGAACTCTTAAAAACGATGCCATTTCAAAATGATGATACCAGTCCTCGCTGCTTTCCATAAATCCGTTAAAGGAGCTTGGAAGAATCAGGGCATAAGGCGTATTGTCACAGATCACTACGATTTTTCCGTTAAGAAGCTCCTGAGCCGCCCGGTCCGGCCGCTCAGTTGTCTGATACTGGGGAAAGGGCGAATACCAGGCCTCCTCAGTAAGCTGCTCCAGCATTCCGCTGTCCAGGATCCCGTCGATTTCAAATTCCTCCAGACGGTCTTTGACAGTCTGCAAAAGCTCCTGGTGAACCAGATCTTCAATATAAAGAAGCTGAATCACAGTATTTGAACGGACCCCTATGCTCATTTCCTCTACCTTCATTCTTGTATCCCGGAGCCGTTTCCGCACAAGGGCCGAGTTTGTTTTAACAGAATCGGAAAATCCTTCTCGGGAACCCCGGAGAACCTTTTCTGTTTCTGCTCCCGACACTCCCATATTGGGATAACCCTTGCTGGAAATTTTCATGGCGTGGTCATAGCCCTCCATAAAAAAGACAGCGTTTCCTGCAAGCAGGGCAGCAAAAGCGTCCTCCATGTACTCGAATTTTTTTACATCTGCAATTCCCAGACTGTTATTTCTCATAAACTCCTGGATCTGTTCCGGTGAACTTTCCCAAAAATGATTTATCATTTTCCCCAGAGCCGAATCGTCCAGCATCATATTGGAAACTGCTACCTCAATATATACCATAAGACAGTCTGTTTTTCCCACAGTTCCAAGACGCATGGGACGAATTAAAATATCCGCGCAGTTTCTGCAGCGTTCTCTTATATATGTTTCATTTTCCTTCAGACTGGAAGAAATTTTTGTTTTTCCCATATACAACTCCTGCTAAATAGTCTGCAAAAAAGAGAACCGTTCCTCTTCTTTTTCCCGCATCTCTCCCTTTACAGAATAAAAAAGAGAGATACCATCTGTACCTCCCTTAGAATAACCATATTTTTCAGTTTTATTTACCGGAAACTGTCTTTTCCCTGATTTCCGTCTCCTCCCGTATGGAACACACAATGGCCTCTCTCTGATTTTCTATATGATGGAAAGAAATCTCCTGAGCCTTTTTTACATCTCTTGCCCGTATCGCCTCATAAAGCTCTTTATGCTCCCTGACCAGAAGATTCCTTGTCTCCTCATCTTTCAGATACTCTACACGATATCTGTAGATCTGTTCCCGGAGATTGTTCAGCACCTGGTTCAGACGGCGGTTGTCTGAAGACTGATAGATCACCTCATGAAAAGCCACGTCTGCCTCTGCAAGCTTTACCAGATTCCCCTCTGCCATTGTTTTTTCAAACTCCTCTGCAGCATCCCAGAGCTGTGCAAGCTGCTCTTCGGTCATACGGGCGCAGGCCTTTTCTATGGAAAGATTTTCAAGGGCAATGCGAACCTCCAGAACATCATTGAGATCCTTTTCTGTAATATTTGCAACCTGAGCGCCTCTTCTGGGTATCATCACCACCAGACCTTCCAGTTCCAGTTTCCGCATGGCTTCACGAACCGGAGTCCTGCTGACTCCCAGACGGTCTGCCAGGGCAATCTCCATCAGTCTCTCTCCCGGCTTCAGCTCTCCCTTGAGAATTGCCTTGCGCAAAGTATTAAATACAACGTCTCTCAACGGCAGATACTCATTCATATCAACAGAAAAATCATTCATCCTTTGTATTTCCTCCTTATCACTGATGTCTCCGGAATATCTGAAT
>NZ_HF998985.1:27951-39687 GCF_000433815.1 Blautia sp. CAG:257 | reverse complement strand
GCATCCTCAGGAAAATCGGTTTCCAGAAAAGCAGTTGCATTCAGGCCCATGTACTGGGAGGGATCCTGCACGTTTCCAAACCATGAATTGACACTGTTTCCAAAATATCCCCATGTCCACACAAGAAGAACCAGGGCCACCCCTGCGGCTGCCTTTAATATCTTTTTGTAGGAAATCACCATCAGACGGAAAATCACATAAGCCATTGTCATTCCAAACATAATATATGCCTGATATGTGAGCTTGAACATGGTATTGGCGCGGGCATTTCCATTTTCATAAATATCCCGCACATACACAAGCTCCGGGATCAGTACCAGTCCAATGGCACACAGCCCCATGATCATTGCAAAAAGATCCGGAAGCTTCAGAGATTCCATAAAATGAAAAATCGTCTTATGCTTTGCGCCGCTGAGCTTTTCCACCAGAAGAACGATCACAAAAATCACAGTCAGAATCGCCGGAAGCCCCCACAGGATCAAAAGCTGATGAGGAAGGGAATGATACTGAGCCACCGCCACACCCTGGACCATTGTCTCAAAATTCAGGGTAAAAGGAAGAATCACCACGGTTCCCACAGCCAGAACCTCTGCTGCCTGAGCCGCCGTAACTCCAAGGATCCATTTGGTCTGACCTTTCATCAGAACAATATTGGTAAAAAGTATAACTCCTCCTGTTACCACAAAGTAAATAACAAAATCCCAGAAATTCGTCCAGTGGAACATACCGAGAAGCACTGCCGCCAGAAGGATCTGAGGCATGAAAAGCTGTTTTCCCCAGAATTCCCCTGTCCCCGGCTGTCCCAGAACAAAATCTTTTTTCCGTACCATTTTTATCCAGGCATATAAAAGTCCCAATAACAGAAGGACGAACATAATATTGACCACGTGGGCATGAAGATCTCCCAGAACAAACGAATAGCAGGGAAATTCATGAATTGTCTTATCCGGAACATCCGGGTTAAAACCAATATATCTTGTCGCGTCAGGAAACCAGTAGCTGTCCGGCTCCTGTCCTGTCAGTTTCTGAAGAAAAGGAAGCACCTGTCCATAAACCACATAGTGCATATTTCCGGCAATGGAAACAGAAACTCCCGCCACCACGCCTGTGATCTGAGGAAAATATCTTCTCCATCCCACTGCGCCTGCAGCTCTTTTTCCCATTCTGTCCCTGGTCATCTGGTATATAAGAGAAAACGGAAGGGAAAAGGCAAGTCCTGCCACAAAGGTGCGCATCAGGTTATAGGTCAACTCCACGCTGGTTCCGGAAAGCTTTGTAAGGAATACTGCAAAATACTGGCCGCCATAATAATAGTTGATATTTCCCTCTGAATACCACAGGTCAACTGCCGGAAGAGTGGTGCTTCGCATCATGGCTTCCATAAACCCATAATCCATAAATTTTTCTGTTCCGTATGCCGCAGGATGAAATCCTGCCAGATAAGTCCACAGAAAGAAAAAAACAAAAAACAGGATTTCCTCCCAGTACACCAGATCCAGATGATTTACCGGAATACACTCGATCCCTTTTTTATGCTGCGCTTTTCCAAGCAAAAGACAGCCGGCCCCACAGGCCAAAGTCACCCCGATACAGGTCAGTGAAGTGAATTTCAAAAGTTTGACCGCAACGAGAAACCAGGTTCCGAATCCTGTGACAACCACTGCCAGAACCTTGGAAAACATCCAGCCCTTATCGTCAAATTCCCGGAAAAGCCTTCCTGTCAGAGGCATGGTCACAATTCCCAGAACCATTGCAAGAAGATACCAGGTCCAGAAAGTCCATACGTCTCCTTTCAGCAGATATGCAGACAATGCTATAAGAACGGCTGCAGGAACTGCCCTTATTGTTACTTTTTTTATTATATCAGGTTTCATAAATTCTGATTCTCCCATCTTCCGACTGGTATGCCAGCCTGTATACTGATTTAATCGTAGTCTCTATGCAGGTTTCTTCTTCAAAAGTCATTCCCTCTTCAAAAAGAATATAGGTGATCCTCTCCTGCTGAACAAGACTCTTTACCCTCTCCGGATCCCGGGAAGTATAAATTTCCTTTGCGTTTTCCGCCCGGTCATAGGTATCATATCCTGCCGACCATGCATAATAAGGCCAGCCCAGATACATCATCACTCCGGCCATTGTCACTTCACTGATGCTGTATTCCGGCGTCAGGATCAGATCCCGGCTGTCCAGATTTTGTGCCAGCCAGTCTGTAAGACTGCTGTTTGTATTTACCGTTACTCTGTGTCCCGGCCCGTTATCTCTTACTATGATTACAAAATCATAAATTCCCGTGATCGTCAGACACACTGTAAGCACTGCTGCAAGAATACGGCCCTGCCATTTTTTCCGGAACAGAAGGCACACGGCTCCTGCCCAGAACATTGCCAGAAATGCATAGGAAATCATAATGTATTTATGATTCACAGTAATATCCGGCGTCAGGGAGAAGCAGAGGGCAAATACAAGTGGAAACAGACAGCTTACAAGAACTGCCCGCTGAAGCCTTTTTTTGTAGAAAAAGAATAAAATCAGCGCTCCCACAAAAAAGATGCCGCTCATCTGGATCAGATACCAAAGGACGCCTGCAGCGCTTTTATCCTCTGCGATAAATCCCCACTGAAAAGCAGCCTCCACAGAAGAGCCTTTCATAAAAAGTCTGGTCTGAAGAACCGAAAATACAACAGCCGTAACAGCTGTGATCAGATAGTCCAGCTTACCGTCTGAGCACACAGCAAAGCCCATTAAAATCAGAAGTCCTCCAATAACAGCCGCTCCGTTCCAGAAGGAAGTCATGCCGATGAGAAGGCCTGCTGCCAGCGCGTTTTCCACATACCTGCATTTCCATGCCTCCTTTGAAAAAAGCCTATTCCTGAACCACACAAGCCCTTTCTCCTTATGGCGGCATCCCTGTTCCACCCAGTCCAGATACATCCACACAGCAAGAGCCACGATCAGAAGTCCAAAGGCAAGATGTCTCTGATTCAGATATACATTAAAATTCCACAGTCCCCAGTCTTCATTTGTTGTATATCCGATAAATGAAGTGTTTTCCTGCAGTACCTGGAGCAGATCTCCGGCGCGCAGATGCTCCCACAGAAACTGAAAAAAAGTCAGCGCGCTGCGGAAAAAGAAAAAGAGAACCGTCAGCACTCCTGCCTTTCCACTTCCCACAACATGTCTGGCAATACTGTAAAGCAGCATAAGAAATCCCAGAAGCGCCAGAATACTTGCGGCGTTGTAAGCAATGTCAAGCCGGAGTCCCAGAAACTCCAGATTTCCCACAAGAAACTGAAACATAAAATGATATTTTACGTCCTGTCCTCCAAAATGAGGATACTGGGTAGGAAAATTATTCTGCAAAGAAAAAGACCGCATCATTGCCGTATGGGGCGCATAATCTCCGAACACGGTAAATCCTGAATACAGAATCCCGTCCTTTATGTAAAATACATAGAACATGAGCCAGGTAAGAAATACAAACAGCACAGAAAAAAATATCAGTTCCTTCCAAAACAGCTGTTTATCCTCAACCAGACCCTTATCTGTAAAAATCCTTTTGTTTTTCCTGTATCTCTGAATATAGATGCCCAAAAGAAAAACAGCTCCTGCAGCCATTGTCAGCAGGTTTCCGTATATCAGCGGTTTGTCTGCTCCTGCGGCGCTGGCAGCCCAGGCAATGAGATACGTTACCCAGCCAAAAGCAAGCATTCCAACTCCAAATGCTCCTGGCAGAACCAGCCAGATCCTGTTATTTTTTCCGGTTTTCTTCTGTCCCACAAAAATCTCTGCAAGCTCTTTTCCGCAAAGACTTCCCAGGATCAGATACAAAATCCCAGTCATACATACTCCTCTGTTTTTATTTTTCTGTTAATTTGATCATTAACAGTATACCAAAGTATCCTGATTCTGAAAATACAAAAATCGCCGTCTCCTCTGGTAAATTTAAAGGATACAGCGATTTTCTTTTTTATTTCCTGCTGCTGAGGTACGACTCTATACCATCCGCAACTGCCTGAGCAACCTTTTGCTGGTATTCTTCCTTCTGAAGAAGAGCAGCCTCCTCCGGGTTTGTCAGGAAACCACATTCTGCAATGATCAGTGTTCCCTTACTTCTTTTCAAAAGGTAATAGCTGGTATTTCCCTTTATGGTACGCGGTTTTTGGGGATTCAGTTTCCGGTTCATACTCTCCTGTACTTCCTGGGCAAGCCTTTTTCCTTCCCGGGAGCTTTCATAATAAAAGACCTGCGGTCCCCTGACATCCGGGTCAGAATAGCTGTTCTGATGAATACTGACAGTCAGCACAGGAGAAGCATTTTCCAGAAAGGCGATCCGCCTCTGCATATCCTGAGATTTTTTATTTGGCGCAGAAGCATCATAAAGCCCCTGATCTTTCTTTCGTGTCATTACCACCTGATACCCCTTATCTGTAAGTACGCGTTCCAGTTTACAGGCTATCTTCAGATTGATTTCCTTTTCCTCCAGTCCGTTAAGCCCCACCATTCCCGGATCCGCTCCCCCGTGTCCGGGATCGACCGCAATGATTTCCTTACGGTTTTCCTGTTCTTTCATGGTTCCGGAAACCTGGGCTGCCTGTCTGGACAAAAGCAAAAAGCACACCAGCAGAAGCCCGGACATCACAAGCTCCATCACATATTTTTTCAAGTAAATACATCCTTAAACCACTTCTCTCTAAATATATATTTACTTTTGTCTACAAATACGCCTTCAGCTCTTCAATATTTCTTTCCTCGAACTTTTTCAGTTCCTCCATCAGCTTTCTGATATCCTTCTCTGTTTCTCCTTCATACCGGTTCAGCTTCTGCACGGCTTCTGTGATCCCCATACTGCTTCCCTGTATCAGCATCGCAGCTATATTGGATGCGGAATGATCCTTCATAGTCTGTATATTGACCATAAGATACGTACGGATTTTTTCAAAAGCACTCAGGCCTTTTTCGTCATAACCATTTTCATTCAGCATCCGCCATGCCTTTTCATGGACTTTCTGGTATCCCTCCAGATGTTCACTGAGAAGCTTCTGAAAATCTGCGTTCTCAGTAATATCCATAAGCTGCCTTACGGTATCCACTCCCATCTGTGAATTCTGATAAATAAAGTTCAAAAGCTCTGTATTTGCGTTCATGCCACACTCTCCTTTTTCTTTCAGTATGCACGGATCCCCCAAAAATATACAGAGTCCTGTGAACCTTTACCTTCACCGACAGACCTTATTCATATTTTACAATTTCCTTTTTCAGTCTTTTCATAATTCTTTTTTCCAGTCTTGAAATATATGACTGGGAAATTCCCAGAAGATCAGCCACTTCCTTCTGAGTTTTTTCCTTTCCCTCGGCACTGTTCAGTCCAAATCTGAGACGGATGATCGTCTGCTCCCGGGGCGTCAGCTTGTTAATTGCTTTTCCCAGAAGTGTGATCTCCACTTCATCCTCCAGCCTGCGGGAGATAACGTCCTCATCCGTTCCCAGAATATCAGACAGCAGCAATTCATTCCCGTCCCAGTCAACATTCAGCGGTTCATCAATAGAAACCTCCAGCTTTGTCTTGCTGTTCCTGCGCAGATACATCAGGATCTCATTTTCAATGCATCGCGAAGCATAGGTTGCCAGCTTGATCTTTTTTACAGGATTAAAGGTATTAATTGCTTTAATAAGTCCAATGGTTCCAATAGAAATCAGATCTTCCACTCCAACTCCTGTATTGTCAAATTTTTTGGCAATATACACCACCAGCCTTAAATTGTGCTCAATGAGAATCGCTTTTGCCTCTTTATCCTGTTCTGTTCCCAGCTTACTGATGACATAGGATTCCCTCTGCGGCTCCAGCGGTGCCGGAAGAATATCACTTCCACCAATGTAGTACAGCTCTCTCGGTCTTGAAAGAACCATCCTCTGAATCATCTGAAACGGGTAATAACTGACTCCTGCTGCTGATCTGTTCATAATTATATGCCCCTCCTAATGCAATAATCTGGAATTCAACAGTACCTTGTATTCCTTTCCCAAAGCGGAGGGTTCAAAAGCCAGGGCCAGCACAGGCCTTGATATGCGAACCTCTTCTGCGGGAGTATGGATACAAAGATTCTCCAATGTAACCGCCAGCATCAGCTTTTCTGCCTGTCCTACCGTACGGCAGGACAGATAGTGGGGCTTCAGTCCGGCAATCTCTGTACTTTTCAGCTCCCCCGGATTCTCGTAAAGGTTCTTCAGTCTGTCTATCAGGTCCTCTGACAGCATGGTCTCCAAGATTTCAGGTTTCACAACCGAAACCGGTTCTCCGCTTACCGGATCACTGAGCAGATTTCCTGTATCATAAAACCCGTAAGCAGACTGTTCTTTTCCCTGATAGCTCAGGGTTACAGGGTAGATATTCTTCCTCAGACTTCTGGCAGAATCTGCCGCGCAGACCAGCGCCCCGATGCCCATATAGGTGGCAAAAGCAAAAATCAGAAATGCCGGAAGCGTAATTCCGTTTTCTGACACTGCCTCCCAGAATCCGCCTGCAAGAAACGCAGTCAGATACAGCATGACCATTGCTTTTGCCAGCAGACTTCCCTTCCTGATGCAGAAAGCGATCCTGAGCATAAGAAAAGCGCAGGCGCCGTGCAGAAAAATTCCCATGAGCAGATTTTTCTCAAAAGGAAGATATAGAATCAGGCAGGAAAAAAAAGCTCCCGCCGCGGCTCCTGCCAGATATCTCCACCGGTTTGTCCTGAGTCTCAGAAGTCTTCCTGTAATCCGCAGAACAATATAGTCCATCAGAAGATTCGTCACAAAGACAACATCTATGTATATTTCTCCATACATAAAAAAGCCCCCTATGACCTGTCATTCCCTCACTTTGGTAAGTGAGTTCATTATAGGTTACAGGGGGTGCGTAATTTGTCAAAACCGGGAAACAGATTCCCATAATTTCTCGTTGAGGTTCGACATAAGCCGAGATAATTCTGATTAATCCTCTACGTTCTTTTTGTGAAGAGCATTCATCATCATCCGAAGCTCTTCCACCGGAAACTGTCCCGGCGCAGAGGCCTTTCCTACTGTGGCAAAGGTTACGGAAGAACCGAAATTTTCTCCTGCAATGCGGCTCATGGAACCCAGATTTCCCATGGACATGGCGATCACAGGCTTTTCTGTATACTCTTCTGTGACCTCGCTGGTCACCTGCATAAGATCAGCGACATCTTCAAATCTCTGCGGCATCACTGCCATTTTCAGAATGTCTGCCCCGGATGCGTCCATGTCGATAAATCGGTTTTTCAGCGTTTTACTGTCATCCGTTTTTTCAAAATCATGCGTGGAGGCAATCACTTTCGCTCCGGTCATCTGAATCTTGCGGATCAGCTCTGAAACATTTTCATGAGAAAAATACTCTATATCGATCAGGTCTGCATTTCCGCTTTCTGCTGCTGTCAGTGTATATTTTTCATATTCCTTTTCAGAAATTTCTGCATTTCCTCCTTCTGAAACAGTACGGATGGTAAAAATAAGCGGTATCTCTCCCAATGCATTTCTAATCTCTCTGAGCATGTCCGGAAGGCTTTCCTCATAAGAAAGCCCTTCATAAAAGTCAGCTCTCCATTCCGCCAGATCCGCTTTTATATCCCTGATTCTGCCTGCTTCCTCAAGCAGCGCTGACCGGTCTTTTCCGGTCATTGGCACACATATTTTCGGCTGACCGCTTCCGATACGTACTTCTCTGATCTGAATTTCTTTTGTCATTGCCCATCTTCCTTTCTGATTCCATGAACAGTAAGAATATACTGCTCTTTTCATATGGAAAAAGACTGCTGAGTCCTTTTTACGGAATTTCAGCAGTCCTGTTCTTTTTATTCTGTTACTTCAACTTTTCTGTTCTCGCGGTTTTTGATCTCTTCTTTTACAGAATCAATAAACTCTTTAAGATCTTTTGCTCCTTCATCGCCCATGAAACGGCTGCGGACAGAAACTTTTCCTTCTTCCTCTTCCTTTGCGCCTACCACAAGCATGTACGGAATCTTCTGAAGACGTGCCTCACGGATCTTATATCCGATCTTTTCTGCACGGTCGTCAATCTCTGTACGGATACCTGCATCCTTCAGATCATTCATAACCTTGTTTGCATAATCCATATATTTCTCAGAGATCGGAAGAACTTTTACCTGTACAGGAGCAAGCCATGTTGGGAATGCGCCTGCAAAATGCTCGATCAGAATACCGATAAATCTTTCAATAGAACCAAAAGCAACACGGTGGATCATGATCGGACGATGCTTCTCGCCGTCAGCTCCGATATATTCACATTCAAAGCGCAGCGGAAGCTGGAAGTCAAGCTGAATAGTACCGCACTGCCATGTTCTTCCAATGGAATCCTCCAGATGGAAGTCGATCTTCGGACCATAGAATGCGCCGTCGCCTTCATTTACCACATAGTCAAGTCCCAGATCGTCAAGAGCGCCTCTCAAGCCCTCTGTTGCGATCTCCCAGTCCTCATCGCTTCCCATGGAATCCTCCGGACGGGTGGACAGCTCAACATGATATTTGAATCCGAAAAGCTGATATACACTGTCGATCAGTCTGGCAACGCCCTTGATCTCGTCACGGATCTGCTCCGGTGTCATAAAGATATGAGCATCATCCTGAGTAAAGCAGCGCACACGCATCAGGCCGTGAAGCTGACCGGATTTTTCGTGACGGTGAACCAGTCCCAGCTCTCCCATTCTCAGAGGAAGGTCTCTGTAGGAACGTGGTTCAGATTTGTATACAAGAATACCGCCCGGACAGTTCATTGGCTTAATGGCAAAATCAGTCTCGTCAATTACAGTTGTATACATGTTTTCTTTGTAATGATCCCAGTGGCCTGAAGTCTCCCAGAGATGGCGGCTCAGCATGATCGGTGTGGAAATCTCCACATATCCTGCCTTATTATGGATCTCTCTCCAGTAGTCAAGCAGAGTATTTTTCAGAACCATACCCTTTGGAAGGAAGAACGGGAAGCCCGGTCCCTCTTCTTTCATCATAAACAGGCCAAGCTCTTTTCCAAGCTTTCTGTGGTCACGTTTTTTGGCTTCCTCCATACGGGTGATGTATTCTTCAAGATCTGCTTTTTTTGTATAGGAAGTTCCGTAGATTCTGGTAAGCATTTTGTTCTTTTCGCTGCCTCTCCAGTAAGCTCCTGCAAGGCTGGTAAGCTTAAATGCTTTTACCGGCTTTGTTGTCATCAGATGAGGACCTGCGCAGAGATCCACAAACTCTCCCTGCTGATAGAAGCTGATCTCAGAATCTTCCGGAAGGTCCTCAATAAGCTCTACCTTATACGGTTCATTTTTTTCTTTAAAAAACTCAATAGCCTCTGCTCTTGGTTTTGTAAATCTGGTGATGGCCAGGTTCTCTTTTACGATTTTTTTCATCTCAGCCTCGATCTTCGGAAGATCTTCTGCTGTAATCGGCTCATCACTGTCAATATCATAATAGAAGCCATCCTCAATAGACGGTCCGATTGCAAGCTTCACATTTGGGAAAAGGCGTTTGATCGCCTGAGCCATAATATGGGAAGTGGTATGACGGAATGCTCCTTTGCCGCCCTCACTGTCAAAGGTGAGAATATTCAGCTCACAGTCTCTGTCAATCACTGTACGAAGATCTGCAACCTCTCCGTCCACTTCACCTGCACATGCTACGCGTGCAAGACCTTCACTGATATCGGAAGCAATCTCAATAACTGATTTTGCTTCAGCATACTCTTTTGTTGATCCGTCTTTTAAAGTAATGATCATGATTTTTCTCCTTTTCTTTTTATTTTCAACCACTGTTACGGGACTTTCTTCGCTTTTATACTATTATAAAAGTCGATTGCTCCGTGCCGCTGTACGGAACTTTTATAATAAAAAACGCCCCCTACAATGCTTACGCACTGTAAGGGACGAGATTCTCTGCCCGCGGTTCCACCCTGATTGCCAAATCACCGGAAGCTCTGTCTGAATAAAACAGTTCCCGGAACTCAGCCTCTTTTTTGATGATAACGGCATCACCGGACCGGATTAGGGTCACTCAGAGGTGGTCTTCAACTGATTTCTGTTAAAGCACTTTCACCAAATGTGCTTCTCTCTGCAGCAGTCCACAGTCTACTCTTCTCGTCAGCGTGTTAAATCTGTTCAACTAAGTTCTTTTTCATTATAGCCACTGGATTTCCGTTTGTCAACGTACTTTACACAGATTTTTTTACAAAGCTGATAGCCGCACAGGAAGGGCCTACGTGAGTTCCGATAATTCCTCCTACCGGATACAGTCTGTAATTTTTCAGCCCGTATTTTTCAACGGTATCATTCATAAACTTTTCCCCAAGCTCACGGTCTGAGGTGTAACCAAAGTACACCGGCTCTGTCTCATCTATGTCATAAGATTCAAATTCTTTCCAGAGATACTTGATCCCTCCGCTTCTTCCTCTTGCTTTTCCAAGCATAGTCAGGGTTTTGTCCTTCAACTCTATGACTGGTTTAATGTGAAGCATATTTCCCAGAACAGCCAGGGCTGCCGGTATCCTTCCGCCTTTTTTCAGATAGGTCAGGGTATCCAGCATTCCGCATACAGTCACACGTTTTTTCAAATCTTCAATGGTTTCTGCAATCTCTGAAACAGTTTTTCCTGCCTCTCGCATTTCCACAGCTCTCTGAACCAGAAAACGCTGAGTAATGATCGCCTGTTCCGAATCTATGATATGGATCTTATCATATTCGCTCATCTGCTTTGCCACATTGGCAGCATTTACAGTTCCGCTGAGACCGCTGGAAAGAGTGATAACAAGAACTTCTTCTGAGTTTTCCTTTGCTTCCTCATAAAGAGCCAGATATTCCTCCGGTGACGGCTGGCTTGTAACAGGCAGTTCTTTTTCTGCGGCAAGCTTTTCAAAAAAACGTGTAAAATCCTCTTCTGTCTCCAAAGGAAAATCACCGTCAGAAAATTTTGTTTTCAGCCAGACAATACGGATATTCATTTCCTCAGCTTCCTGTCTGGTTATATCAGAAGCAGAGTCCGTTATGATCATCATAATATGTTTTCCTCCTTCAGCGGATTGACAAGTTTCCGCTGTTTCTCTAAAATATATGTTACAAATGTATCAGTGGAACATACTATATCATATTCCGTCGAAAAATCAATGAACCTGCTTATAAATGAAACAAAACGGAGGAAATTGTATCAATGGGACGCAAAAAAAATTCCAGTGACTTTCTGAAAGAATGCATTGCAGACGCTCTTTTTATTCTGCTCCGCACAAAATCCATCGAATCCATTACAGTCCGGGAGATCACAGAGCTTGCCAATGTAAGCCGGATCACCTACTACAGAAATTTTACTTCAAAGGAAAATGTCATTGAATTTAAGCTGGACAAACTGATGACTGAATGGATCGAAAAACAGCCCCAAAAAGAAAGCGCTTCCGCCCATGAGCTTTCCATTCGTTTTTTCCAGTTCTTTTATTCTATTCGGGATATTGTACAGACTCTGATCCGGGCAAACCTTTCCCTTCTGCTTTTAAATCGTCTGATCCTGAAATTCAACGATATCAATACCGCAGACAGCAGCGAATACTACCGTCAGATTTTTATTTCTTTTGGTCTGTGCGGCATCATTCTCTCATGGATGGACACCGGAATGAAGGAATCCCCGGAAGAAATGGGACGGATCATTTCCCGTAAATTTTTTCCGGCGCCGGAATCAGAGCTGTGAACAGAACAGGGG
>NZ_HF998985.1:0-27905 GCF_000433815.1 Blautia sp. CAG:257 | reverse complement strand
GCATATGAATGACTGAGCCGGGCCCCTGTATTTATTTTGCCGCTTTATCAGCTGTCAAAATTTATTTAAAATATTCTACACCGGACTCGAAGATTCTGATATCCTGCTCTCCGTAGATGTTTACAGCCACACCATTGTCACGGCGCTCACTGTGAGCCATCTTACCAAGAACACGTCCGTCCGGACTTGTAATACCCTCGATATTCATGTAAGAGCCGTTTACGTTCCATTCCTCGGAGCTGCTCAGCTCGCCGTCTGCAGTTACGTACTGAGTAGCGATCTGTCCGTTTGCCAGAAGCTTCGCAAGCCACTCGTCATTTGCAACAAAACGTCCCTCTCCGTGAGATGCAGGGTTGCAGTAAACTCCGCCAAGCTTTGCTTTCTGCAGCCATGGGGATTTATTGCTTACAACCTTTGTGTAAACCATCTTGGAAATATGGCGTCCGATGGTATTATAGGTCAGTGTCGGTGAATCTGCTTTCTGTCCGCAGATCTCGCCGTAAGGAACAAGTCCCAGCTTGATCAGAGCCTGGAAACCATTGCAGATACCAAGCGCAAGACCGTCTCTCTCATTGAGAAGCTTCATAACTGCTTCTTTAATCTTTGCATTCTGGAAAGCAGTTGCAAAGAATTTTGCGGAGCCGTCCGGCTCATCGCCTGCTGAGAATCCGCCCGGGAACATAATCATCTGTGCCTGGCTGATAGCTTTCTCAAAAATTTCTACTGAATCATGGATATCGGCTGCTGTCAGGTTTTTAAATACCTTCACGTCAACCTCTGCTCCGGCTCTTTCAAAAGCGCGGGTACTGTCATACTCGCAGTTTGTTCCCGGGAATACCGGAATAAACACACGGGGCTTTGCAATCTTATGATTGCAGATATAAACTCTGTTTGTATGGAACAGTCCGTTTTCATCAACGGTTCCCTCTTCATGATCCTTCGCTGCTGTAAAATATGCAGTAGCTCCGTCATTTTCACCGGAATCTGTTTTAAATACTTTTTCCAGAGTTCCTGTCCATGCCTTCACAGCCTCTTCCAGAGAAATTTCAGCATTTCCGTAAGAGAATTTAGCATCAGCTGTAACTTCGCCGATCACTGTATAGGTAATGGAAAGACTTCCCACTTTGTCAGCCGGAACCTCAAGTACCAGATCGCCAAATCCGGGAGCAAAGAAATCTCTCGGGTCAAGATTGTGCTCAATCTTAACACCAAAGCCGTTTCCAAATGCCATTTTTGCAACTGCAGCAGCCAGTCCGTGACGGTCAAGAGCATATGCGGAAAGAACGCGTCCCTCCTTCATATCCTCGTGAAGTTTTCCGTACTGGTCCATAATGCCCTCATAATCAGGAAGCTGATATGCATCCTTTGGCGCACGAAGCCATACAAGCCTGCTTCCTGCTTTTTTAAACTCCGGAGTCACAACATCCTGAAGCTTTCCGGTGTCTACTGCAAAGGAAACCAGTGTCGGCGGAACATCGATCTCATTAAAGGAACCGGACATACTGTCCTTTCCTCCGATAGACGGAAGACCGAATCCCATCTGTGCCGCATAAGCGCCCAGAAGTGCTGCAAAAGGCTGGCTCCAGCGCTTGGGATCTTCTGTCATACGACGGAAATATTCCTGGAAGGTAAAGCGGATTTTTCTGTAGTCACCGCCTGTAGCCACGATTCTTGCCACGGATTCTGTTACTGCGTAAGCAGCTCCGTGATACGGGCTCCAGGAAGAAAGATATGGATCAAAACCATAGCTCATCATGGTCACAGTGTTTGTATTACCCTTCTGAACAGGAACCTTTGCTACCATTGCCTGAGTTTCTGTCAGCTGATATTTGCCGCCGTGGGGCATAAGTACGCTTCCCGCTCCGATGGAACCGTCAAACATTTCCACAAGCCCCTTCTGGGAGCATACGTTAAGGTCAGAAAGAGTTTCCAGCCATTTTTCTTTTATGTCCGCTACTTCCTGACGGTCAGTAAGGAGGCATCCTTCTTTATTTGGAATTTCCACTTCAACTGTGGTTTCCTGATGCGCTCCGTTTGTATCAAGGAAAGCACGGGAAATATTTACGATTTCTTTGTCTCTCCAGGTAAGTACAAGTCTCGGCTCTTCTGTAACAACAGCAACCGGAACTGCCTCCAGGTTTTCTTCATTTGCAAATCCAAGGAACTTGTCTACATCTTTTGGATCAACAACAACTGCCATACGCTCCTGAGACTCGGAAATAGCGATCTCTGTTCCGTCAAGTCCCGCATATTTTTTCGGAACCTTATCAAGATTGATTCTGAGACCTGCTGCCAGCTCACCGATGGCAACAGACACTCCGCCGGCGCCAAAGTCATTACATTTCTTGATAATGCAGCTTACTTCCTCTCTGCGGAACATACGCTGGATCTTACGTTCTGTAGGAGCATTTCCTTTCTGTACCTCAGCGCCGCACACTTCAATAGAAGCCTCTGTATGCACCTTGGATGAACCGGTTGCACCGCCGATTCCGTCGCGGCCGGTACGTCCGCCCAGAAGGATAATGATATCTCCCGGATCAGAATTTTCACGGATAACAGCGCGTCTTGGAGCTGCGCCCAGAACAGCGCCGATCTCCATACGTTTTGCCACATAGTCCGGATGATAGATTTCTTTTACATAGCCTGTTGCAAGACCGATCTGGTTTCCATAGGAACTGTATCCATGAGCTGCGCTTCTTACCAGTTTCTTCTGAGGAAGCTTGCCCTTCAGAGTTTCTTTTACAGAAACTGTAGGATCTGCAGCGCCTGTTACGCGCATCGCCTGATATACATAGGTTCTTCCGGAAAGCGGGTCACGGATGGCTCCGCCAAGGCAGGTTGCAGCGCCGCCAAACGGCTCGATCTCTGTCGGATGGTTGTGTGTCTCATTTTTAAAGTTGATCAGCCACTCTTCTTCTTTGCCGTCAACATCTACAGGAACTACAATACTGCAGGCATTGATCTCGTCAGATTCCTCCTGATCCTGAAGCTTTCCTTCAGATTTCAGTTTTTTCATTGCCATCAGGGCAAGATCCATCAGACAGATGAATTTATCGTCACGGTCTTTATAAAGAACCTCTCTGTCGTTCAGGTACTGCTCATATGTTTTTTCGATAGGCTCTTTATAGTCGCCCTCACCAAATTTAACATCTGTAAGCTCAGTAGAAAAGGTAGTATGACGGCAGTGATCTGACCAGTAGGTATCCAGAACACGAATTTCTGTCATGGAAGGATTACGGTTCTCTTCCCCTTTGAAATAATTCTGAATATGCTGAAAATCTCTGAATGTCATTGCAAGATTAAGAGAATCGTACAGATCCTTCAGATCATTTTCCGCCATATCCTTAAAGCCGTCAAAAATCTTTACATCCTCCGGCTCCGGAAAAACATTTACCAGAGTTTCCGGCTTCTCAATTCCTGTTTCTCTGGAATCTACCGGATTGATGCAGTGGTGCTTCACAGCCTCAAATTCCTCATCCGTTACGGTTCCTTCGATCACATAGGTGGTAGCGGAACGGATGATCGGCTGTGAATTTTCATCCAGGAACTGCACACACTGTACTGCGGAATCTGCTCTCTGGTCAAACTGACCTGGCAGATATTCTACAGAAAAGATTCTGGAATTATCTGCGGTTTCAAAGCTTTCCTGATAAAGCTCGTCTACCGGCGGCTCTGCAAATACTGTCCTGCAGGCTTTTTCAAACACCTCGTCAGAAATATTCTCCACATCATAGCGAATCAGCACTCTTACACCTGTAACAGATTTGATTCCCAGGTAACTGCTGATTTCATGCTTCAGTTCTTTTGCCTGAACTGCATAGGCAGGTTTCTTTTCTACATAAACACGTCTTACGTTGCTCATGAGAGACTCCTTTCTCGATCCGGCCAGGGGCCATAGTATTTTTGAGCTTATATTAAATCTTATCTTACACCGGCATACAGCTATCTGCCGCCTCAAGATAAGTATTTACTACCTGATGGAATTCTCCTTTGTCCGCATAATCTGCAAAAGATGCCTCGATAGGCATTTTGCCAAGTACCGGAACGCCAAGCTCTGCCGCGATCTCATCAATATGGCTTTCGCCAAATACCTTGATTTCTCTGCCGCAGTCCGGACATTTTACATAGCTGTAATTCTCTACGATTCCAAGTACCGGAATATGCATCATTTCAGCCATATTAAATGCTTTTTTAACGATCATTTTTACAAGATCCTGCGGAGAGCTTACAATCACGATTCCGTCAACCGGAAGTGACTGGAATACGGTAAGCGGTACGTCTCCTGTTCCCGGAGGCATATCTACGAACAGATAATCCAGATCGCCCCAGATTACATCAGTCCAGAACTGTTTTACCATATTTGCAAGAATCGGTCCTCTCCAGATCACCGGAGTCTCCTCTGTAGGAAGCAGCAGGTTTACGGAAATAACCTTGATTCCGTTTGCTGTCTCCATTGGATAAATTCCATTGTCATCTGCCTGGGCAGCGCCCTTCAGACCATACATTTTCGGAATAGACGGACCGGTAATGTCCGCATCCAGAATACCTACTTTAAATCCCTTTGCCGCCATACGGTTTGCAAGAGATGCGGTTACGAAGGATTTACCTACGCCGCCCTTGCCGCTGACAACACCAATCACATGCTTTACATCTGACATGGAATTGGCTTCTGCCATAAGATCCATGTTTTTACCCTTGCTACTGCATCCCTCGCAGCTTGATTTGTCACAGGTTTTGCTGTTACATTCCTTTGCCATCTTACTTCTCCTTCTATATTATTATCGTCTATCTGTGCAGTAAGATTCTCCATTATTTGATGAACCGGTCTATTGCCTTTTCCAGTTCTTTGATAGCGTCCCGGTCCCCATGCTCCACAGCGTCTACTATGCAGTGCTCAATGTGGTCCTGGAGAATGATCTTGCCTGTATTATTAATTGCGGATTTCACTGCTGAAAGCTGAATCAGAACCTCGGAACAGTCACGTCCGTCTTCTACCATTCTCTTAATAGATTCCATATGGCCGATTGCTCTTGAAAGACGATTAAGTACAGCCTTGGTCTGCGCATGACTGTGATGATGGCCGTGCGCTCCGTGTGAATGTTCAACCACACTTCCGTCCTCCATGATATGCACATGTGTCTCTTTTGTTTCGCTCATGTGTGCTCCTTTCCCGGCCTTACCGGACTGATCTGCGGTCCTCTTTGTTCTGCCGCCACCTGCCATTATAGCACAGCTACTAAATCTCTGTAAAGGAGCATCTCTGTTTTATCCCCGAGGTGAGAATATCAAAAATCACTGTTCCGTCTTCAAGAACTGTCTTATCATAGGAAACTTCTTTTCCCTGAAACTTATTCTTTACATATTCTTCCGGGTCTTCCAGCTGCACCTCATCTACAAATACATCCCGCATCTGATTTCCCGGGCATTTGTTAAAAATCTCCCAGATCACTTCGTATTCTTTCATGATACGCCTTCCCTCTCCTGTATTTTTTGCAGTTATTTTCCCTGTGTTTTTCCCGACAGATAAAACGCTGCTCTTCTCCCTGCTCTTTCTGTTTCAGGGATTCTTTTCTGTTTTTTCGTTCTGTTTTCTTTTTATATTGGCTTTTTTTCATTGTACCAGACCTTTTCAGGCAATGCAACGGAAGTAAGCATAACTTTTTGTGGGTACTTCCACAATTTTTTTGCAAAACTTTGTCGAAAAGAATTGAACTTCCGCCGAGAATAGCGTATATTAGATGTAATTTCTAATAAGAATGTAATTAAATCAAAGGAGAGAAGTCATGCAGCTCTTAAAAGACCGTATCCTTAAAGACGGAATTGTAAAACCAGGAAATATTTTAAAAGTAGACAGTTTTCTGAATCACCAGATGGATATTACTCTGATCAATGAAATCGGAAAAGAATTCAAAAGACGTTTTTCAGACTGTCCGATCACAAAGATTCTTACCATTGAGGCCTCCGGCATCGGCATTGCCTGCATCGCAGCTCAGTATTTCGATGTACCTGTTATTTTTGCCAAAAAGGCGCAGAGTCTGAATCTTGACGGGGAAATGTACTGCTCCAAAGTGGAATCCTTTACACATAAAAAAGTATATGATGTAATCCTTTCCAAAAAATTCCTCGGACCGGAAGACCATGTTCTTCTGATTGATGATTTCCTTGCCAATGGATGCGCCCTGATGGGACTGATTGAAATTGTAAAAGAATCAGGAGCCGTTCTTGAAGGCGCGGGAATTGTAATTGAAAAGGGATTCCAGAACGGCGGTCAGTGTATCCGCGATATGGGTGTGCGCCTGGAATCACTTGCCATTATTGATTCCATGACCGATGATTCTCTGACTTTCAGATAAAGCCGAACCCTTTCCGGATTTTCCCGGACAAATACACAACCCGGAGCTTTGCCATATATTTACGGTAAAGCTCCGGGCTGTTTTATTTTCTTATTTATCGTCAGAAGCGGATTTACTTTTCTTTAAGGTTACTTTTTCCGACGCTTTCTTTTCATCCTTGTCAGACTCTTTTTCCTTTTTTAAATCAGAATCCTCTTTTTCCCCTGAAGACTGTTTTACTGCTTCTTTGTCTTCTTCCCGATCGGAAGCTGCACTTTCCTGCGGAGTCTCTTCGTCTTCTTTCGGAGAAGGAGTAACGCTTTCCTCCGGGACTGGTGTTACGGTTTCCTCAGCCTCCGGAGCTATCTCTTCTTCCTCATAATAACCGTTGTCAATCAGAAGCTCATAATTATCGCCGTCTATTACCTGCGGCTCACAGAGGTACGTTCCGATGATCTTTACACCATTGTCATACTGTTCGTAATCGTTTACCTCCGGATCCTCCTCGCCTGTCAGGTAAACGTGAACCATCTGCTCGCAGTTATCTGCCAGATCTCTGTAATCCATAAAGAGACTGAAACCGATTTTTCCGGATGCCACGGATCTCACTGCTTCCTCCTTACATCCCACTCCTGTGATCAAAGGCCACTGCTCACTTCCGGGAACAATTCCCGCTTCCTCCAGAGTCTCTTCAGCCCCCAGAGCGGCATCATCAAACCCTGTACAGATAATATCCGGAACAGCTCCGTCTTCATAAGAATCCTCAAGGAGCTGGCTCATCCGTGTACCGGCAAGCTCTCTGCTCCACCTGATGATTCCGGTATCGTCAAAGCTGATCTTGCCGGAAGTGCACACCAGGGTTCCGTCATCCAGATAAGGCTGCAGTCCTTCCATAACTCCATTATACAGGAACAAAGCTTCTGTATCGTCCGGAGAACCCATCAGAAATTCAATGGTTCTGGTTTCCTTTTCTTCCTGCACTTCTTTCAGGTTTTCCTTTTTAATGATCTCTTCTGCGATCATCTGTCCTGCCTGACGGCCTCCGAAGGTCGTATAATATTTCACCGCATTGGTATCCATAATAAGATCATCATAGGAAAATACCGGGATCTCTGCCTCTTTTACTTCTGCCAGCACATCCGTCAGTCCATAAGCGTCTACCGGAGTGATAATAAAAGCAGCTACCTGCTGTTCCAGCATTTCCTGTATCTGAGATACCTGTCTGGAAGCGTCTCCCTCAGCATAGGCCAGTAAAGGCTCGTATCCGTCCTCTGCCAGATCCGCCTCAAGAGCCTGAGCATCATCTGACCATTCTTCCTGATCAGGAAGAAGAACCGCGATCTTCACACTTTCTGTCTCAGTTTCCTCCTGAGCCTCTTTTTTATTTTCGGAATCCTCTGCTTCGGATTTCTTCTCAGTTTCTTTTTTATCTTCTTTTGAAGCCTTCTCCGCTTCCTTTTCGGCTTTCTTTTCTTCCTTCTCTTTCTGCTCCTGTTCTTCCTCCCGGGCTTCCTGCATTTCCTCGTCTTCTCCGGTTCCCTCATCCTCTGTCTGGGCACTCTCGCTGGCAGCTTCTGTGGCATCATTTCCGCCGCATCCTGACAGAGCTCCCAAAGTCATAAAAAATCCTATAAAAATAACTGCTGTCTTTTTCTTCATGCTGGCTTCCTTTCTGTTCAGAATTCCTTATATTCTTCTGCAAAAGTCTTACGCTTTTCTGCTGAAACATCCATGTATAAAAAGAAAGGTGTCAAAAGCAGCCTGCTTTCGGCACCCTTCCGTCCGGTTACTTAGTCTTCCGGTACAAATTCATCCTTGCCTACTCCGCAGATCGGGCAAACCCAATCCTCCGGAATATCTTCAAATGCTGTACCCGGCTCGATTCCGCTGTCCGGATCGCCGATTTCCGGGTCATATACATATCCGCATGGCTCACATACATATTTCTGCATAGCTGTTACTCCTTTCAAGTCTGTTTCTGAAACTTATGAAACGGTTTCTGTTCCGTTCCATGGCTTCATTATAACGTCAGTTTTTTTTGATTGCAAGCATTATTTCACAAACCTTCTGTAAATATAATCATTGGCTTCCTTTTCCTGGGTGTCATCCAACGGTTCCAGTTCCAGATCCTCTCCGTATTTCCGCCTGAGGGCCTGAGTGATCAGCCAGTCTGCAAGCTGAGGATTCTTTGGAAGAAGGGGGCCGTGAAGATAGGTTCCGATCACATTTTTATATACAACTCCCTCATATCCTGTCTGTCCGTCATTTCCTGATCCATAAAGAACCTTTCCAAGAGGCTGATTGTTTCCGATAAAAGTCCGGCCTCCATGGTTTTCAAATCCCACTACCGGCATGTCAAACAGATCGCTTTTGAGGACAATATTGCTGATCAGACGTCCTTCCTGCTGTTCTGTATGCATGTCCACAAGCTCAAGACCTTTGAGCATTCCCTGGTCGGTTTTATAATAATTTCCAAGAAGCTGATATCCTCCGCAGATAGCGATCACAACTCCGTTGTTTTCCACATATGCCTTAAAATCTCCCTGAATCTCTCTGAGCTTTTCGCAGACAAGCATCTGCTCCCTGTCTGAACCTCCGCCCAGAAGCACGATATCCAATCTGGAAAAATCAATGGTATCATTCAGCTCAAAGGAAATTGTCTCTGCCTCGATCCCTCTCCACTGACACCGTTTCATAAGACACTGGATATTTCCCCTGTCACCATAGAGATTCAGCAGATCCGGATATAAATGTCCAATAGTCAGTTTCATTTCTGCTCTCCCTCCAGTTTTTTCAGTATATTTCTGGTGGCAAAAAGTGCCGTATAGTTTACAAGTACATAGAGATTTCCTGTGCCGTCCTTAACTCTGTCTCTGATGGCTTTTTCCACATCCGGCTCCAGTACAGAGGGAATATCCACATATTTCAGACGCAGACGCATATCCTGACAGCGGATCCCGCTGACTGTAATGCTCCTGATACTTTCTCCTCCGAAAAGGTCAAAATCCACATCCCACAGCCAGGAAATATCAATTCCGTCCTGAGCATTGTCGTTAATGGCAATGATCACATCCTTTGGCGCCGTATCCTGCATGACAGCAGAAATATTCTGGTTAAAGCCTGCCGGATTCTTGGCAAGGTTCAGGGTCACTCCTGTTCCCTGAATACGGAACTGTTCCATACGGCCGTTTTCCGGATTGAATTTTTTCAGCATATCTGTAAAATGCTCTGCCGAAAAGCCTGCCGTACGCACGCCTGCATAGGCCGCCAGAATATTGTATACATTATAAAAGCCTTTGTAATTAGCTGAAATAAGCCTGTTTTCCACCCGGAAGGAAAGCCGGTCTCCTACCTGTACATCCTCTGCGTCAAAATCAGGTTCCGGTCTTTTAAAGCCGCATTTCGGGCAGACATAATCGCCAAGCTGACTGTAATGGTAAAAACTGTACTGAAGCTTTTCTCCGCATTTTTTACAGAAACGGCCCTCACGTATCTCATTTGTATCATTTTTCATAACGGGCTGGCTGATTCCGTAAAATACACATGGATTGCCGCTGTCCATGGCAAGATATGCGGAAAGTGCATCGTCTCCATTGACGATTACCTTCATGTCCGGAACTGTTTTTATCATAGTTTCCAGAATGTTCATGGTAATATCGATTTCTCCATACCGGTCCAGCTGATCCCGGAAAAGATTTGTCATTACCATATAATCCGGCCTGATCTCCGGAAAAATATACTTTGTGGAAGCTTCGTCTGCCTCAATGCAGGCATAATCTGCATCCATATGACCATTCAGCTTTGCGCCCAGAACAAAAGCTGCCACAACTCCGTTCAGCATATTGGATCCTGTATGGTTACAGATTACTTTCTGGCCCTCTGCTTCCAAAGCTGCGCAAAGCATATTGTTGGTAGTCGTTTTTCCGTTTGTACCGCAGACCACAAAAATATCCCTTTGCACCTCTGATGCCAGCTCTCTCAGAACAGGCGGATAGATCTTCAGTGCAATCTTTCCGGCCCAGGTAACGCCCTGTCTTCCCATTTTTTTGCAGATAAAACCAGCAGCTTTTGCCGCCCATACTGCTGCAATTCTTCTTATATTCATGTATCTGATATCCTCTGTATTTTTTCTTATCATGTCCCCTGTATCCGGATCTATACACACAAAACTGGTTTACATACTCAGTTTTTTATCTGATGTCCCAGCTTTTTCTGAAAATCTCCTGATGAATCCTGCAAATCCCATACAGCATTTTCCGACTGTATATCCACGAGGGATCCGTCTGAAAAATTCTCAGTTTTGTCGTAAATCTTACAGAAGCTTCTGTCCGGTCAGGTTCCTGTGCTTATGATTGTACGATACTTCCATCCATTTATCAACAGAAACTTTGTTCGCAGATGTTCACAGGTCGCTGTCCCGCCAGGTGTTTTGGCATGTATATGACAAAATCCTGAAATATGCGAGATAAAGTATCTGTGCAGTATATTTTTATCTACCAGAAAAGCAGTACGTTACGTACTGAGCTTTCTGGTAAAAAAAGGAGATACCTGCCTGAGCAGATATCCCCTTTGAGATACTGAATTATACTAACTCAATAAGTACTTCCATTGCAGCATCGCCCTTACGTGGTCCGATCTTAACGATTCTTGTGTAACCGCCGTTACGTCCAACGTATTTTGGAGCGATCTCATCGAACATTTTCTTAACCATGTCGATGTCTTTTGTGTTTTTCTTTCTGCCAGCACCTTTAGCCGGTACTTCTTTTACAGGATAGAAAACTTTTGCCATCTGACGACGAGCGTGAAGTCTGGAAGGAGCATCTTTTGTGATCTCTTTCTGAACTTCATCGTATACGGTTTTCTTCTTACCGTCTACAACTTCTTTTACTCTCTTGCCTTCAGCGTCTTTGCGGGCAACCTTTGCAGTTACAGTAACTGTCTCAAAGTTGTCTTTCTCGCGAACAGCCATAGCAATAAGACCTTCTGCGATCTTGCGGATCTCTTTTGCTTTTGCTTCAGTTGTAACGATCTTTCCGTGGTACAGAAGATTTGTTACCTGGTTTCTTAACAGAGCTTTTCTCTGGTCAGATGTTCTGCTTAATTTTCTATATTTTGCCATGTTATTTTCCTCCATCTGCGGGACACCGGGACATGCTTGTTCGGTCTTACTGCCCTGATGCTTTGGCTCCCCGCGGTAATATTCATAAAATGAGTGTATTCTATTCCTCTGTAGGCTGAAGCTGCAGGCCCAGTTCCTTCAGCTTTGCAAGTACCTCTTCCAGTGACTTGCGGCCAAGGTTACGAACCTTCATCATATCCTCAGATGTTCTGTTGCACAGCTCTTCTACAGTATTGATTCCAGCCCGTTTCAGACAGTTATAGGAACGAACAGAAAGCTCAAGCTCATCAATGCTCATTTCCAGAACTTTTTCCTTCTCATTGTCCTCTTTCTCGATCATAACCTCAGCGGTTTTTGCATTCTCAGAAAGATCAATGAACAGGCTTAAATGCTCACTTAATACTTTTGCTGCAAGGCTGACTGCCTCATCCGGATCAAGAGTACCGTTTGTAAATACATCCAGAGTCAGTTTATCATAGTCTGTCACCTGACCTACACGGGTGTTCTCCACAACCATGTTTACTCTGTCAACCGGTGTGTAAATTGCATCTACAGCGATCACACCGATAGGCATATCATCAGTTTTGCCTTTATCAGCGCTTACATATCCACGTCCTCTTGTAATGGTAAGCTCCATTGCAAGTCTGCAGTCCTTACCACCATTCAGTGTGGCGATGACCTGATCCGGATTCATGATTTCAAGATCCTGATCAGTCTGAATATCAGCTGCTGTTACAACACCTTTTCCTTCACACTCAATGTATGCAGTTTTTGGCTCGTTATCAGAGCTGTTATTTTTAATTGCAAGACTCTTCAGATTCATAATGATCTCTGAAACGTCTTCTTTCACACCCGGAATAGAACTGAATTCATGCAGTACGCCGTCAATTTTCACCTGGCTTACAGCTGCTCCCGGGAGGGAAGACAGCATAATTCTTCTGAGAGAATTGCCAAGAGTAGTACCATAACCTCTTTCCAGCGGTTCCACTACGAATCTGCCAAATTTCTTATCTTCGGATATTTCGGTAATTTCGATTTTTGGTTTATTAAAATCAAACACTATAAGGCTCCCTCCTTCTGGAAAGCTGCGTCATACTTTTAATATAGTATCCCCAAACTCCGCCTAAGCTTCGTTTGGGGACCGCATAAAAGCTCAGTTGCACCTTAACCTCTATGCTTTACTTAGAGTACAGCTCGACGATAAGCATCTCGTCTACAGGTACATCAATTACTTCTCTGTTTGGAAGTTCTTTTACAGTTCCGCAAAGAGCATCCTGATTTACATCAAGCCACTCCGGAACAAGTCTTCCGCCTGTTACTTCCAGGATTCCTTTGTATCTTTCGGAACCTTTGCATTTTTCTTTGATCTCAACTGTATCTCCGGCTTTTACAAGGTAAGACGGAATGTTTACACATTTGCCGTTTACAAGTACGTGCTTGTGGTCAACGATCTGACGAGCCTCACGTCTTGTTCTTGCAAATCCCATACGGAAGATTACGTTGTCAAGTCTTGACTCAAGCATAACCATCAGGTTCTCACCTGCCTGGCCCGGCATTCTGTCGGCTTTTTTGTAGTAGTTACGGAAAGGTTTCTCAAGAACTCCGTAAATGAATTTTGCTTTCTGTTTTTCTCTTAACTGTAAACCGTACTCAGAGATCTTTCTGTTTGCACGTTTTAACTGTCTTGTAGATTTTTTATCAATTCCTAAATAGATTGGATCCAGACCAAGAGATCTGCATCTTTTCAGAACGGGCACTCTGTTTACTGCCATTTCAAGCTACCTCCTCAATTAGACTCTTCTGCGTTTTGGTGGACGGCATCCGTTGTGCGGAACCGGTGTTACGTCACGGATACTTGTTACTTCAAGACCGCATGCCTGAAGTGCACGGATTGCAGCTTCACGTCCTGAACCCGGTCCTTTAACCATAACATCAACAGTTTTTAATCCATGGATCAAAGCAGCTTTTGTTGCAGTCTCTGCTGCCATCTGTGCTGCATAAGGAGTAGATTTCCTTGAACCTCTAAATCCCAGACCGCCGGCACTTGCCCATGAAAGAGCGTTTCCTTCATTATCAGTCAGTGTAACGATTGTGTTGTTAAAAGAAGACTGAATGTGTGCCTGTCCGTGTTCAACGTTTTTCTTGACACGACGTTTTGTTGTCGTTTTTTTGGTTGCTTTTGCCATTTTAAAACTAACCTACACTTTCCTTGTTTGTAATATTCTTAAGTTACTTATATCTTTATTAAGGAAGTTCGATTCACTGAATTCATCCTTCGCTTACGCCGGGATTCATCAAGTTCTTTCGAACAAAATGCTTACCAAACTCATGCTGCGCTTATCAGCCTGCATTTGTTAAGTGTTTTATTTTTTCTTGTTTGCTACTGTTCTCTTCGGACCCTTGCGAGTTCTTGCATTTGTCTTAGTCTTCTGACCACGAACCGGAAGTCCTTTACGATGACGGATTCCTCTGTAGCATCCGATTTCCTGCAGTCTCTTGATATTAAGAGCGATTTCACGGCGAAGATCACCTTCTACCATCATTGTCTCATCAATGACAGCGCTGATTCTCTTTACTTCTTCATCTGTCAGATCTCTGACACGTGTGTCAGGATTTACATTTGCCTGCGCAAGAATTTTGTCTGCGCTCGGTCTGCCGATACCATAAATATAGGTAAGGCCGATTTCAATACGTTTTTCTCTTGGTAAGTCTACACCAGCTATACGAGCCATGTACTGTTTCCTCCATCTTCTTTTTTGAAAGCGCTTCTGTCGTATACCACTTGCCGGATGGCAAGGTGAAATGGGGCATACCTGAAAGTCTGCTTTCTGTTTTTAGTTTCCTAATTGGGGTGCCTCGGTAAAACACCCAGCCGTCTTTGGCGTAAGACAGCCTTTCCGAAATTGCAGCTTTGCGCTGCTGTTGCCTCTCGGTATTAGGCAATACATGCTTTGATAAATCAATTATACAAACAGTCCGAACAACCCTTCCGGGTGTATCAAACTGCAGCCGCACGTTTCACAAACTGCCGTCATTAACCCTGGCGCTGTTTGTGTTTTGGATTTTCACAGATAACTCTGATAGATCCTTTTCTTTTAATGATCTTGCATTTCTCGCAGATCGGCTTTACAGATGATCTTACTTTCACTGGAAATCCTCCTCTCGTAATTTAGGCTTGAATCTGCAGTTATAGACGCACTCATAGCGCGTTCGCATTTTATCTTAGCATCAATGTACAGAGATTGCAAGTACTTTTTTTATTTTTTTCCAAAATAATTCACCAAATAATATTCTCCGCAGCCGGATGAATATACACAGGTAATATTCTCCGCAAAGTAAACAATAACACAACAGGCGCCTTCCCGTTTCCACGTTCCGGCGTCTGCTGTGTCTCCATAAAAATCCCGTTATTTATTACAGTAAAACAAACAGTCTTCTGTCTTTTTATAAACGCTTTTACAAATTACTCCACGCTTCCCACATTCCCCTGAAAAATCTGCGCAATTGGCGAATCCGGAGAAAGGATCACTGTTTTGTCCTCGCCCTTCATAGAGTTTTTCAGCGCATCCAGGCTGCGTACAAAGGAATAAAAATCACTTCTTCCCTCTTCGCCATAAGCGCCGGCAAGGATCTTCATATATTCCTGCTCACCCTGGGCTTCCAGGATTTCCGCCTGCTTCTTGGCTTCTGAAATCTGAATGGCAACCTCTTTGTCCGTAGTATTGCGGATCACCTTGGCCTCTGAGCTTCCCTCAGCCTTATAAGTAGCCGCTATATTATCTCTTTCTGAGATCATTCTCTCATAAACAGCTTCCTTATTGTCATCCGGCAGATCCAGCTGCTTGGTATCAAAAAGCATTACCTCTATTCCGTACTGCTCCATATTGTCATCTACAGATCCCATTACCATATCAGCCAGTTCTCCGTCCCGGCTGGTGATCACCTCGTCCTGGGACATACTGCTGATGGCATTTTTTGTCGCGTTATATACTGCGGTATTAATACGGCTTTCTCCGTTTTCTATTGAAGAATTCAGCGTTCGGGCAAATTTCAGAGGATCTGAAATTCTCCAGATCACATAACTGTCTGTGATCATAGTCTTTTTGTCTCTTGTGATAACATCTGAAGGCGCAAGATCATAGAGAAGGGTCTGTTTTGGCAATGTTGCCGTTGTTTCCATTAATGGTACGCGAAGACTGATTCCCGGCTTATCAATCACTCTCTGTACCTTTCCGAACTGACGGATCAGCTTATATTCATTCTGTTTTGTCACTGTAACTGATGTAAGAGCCGCAAATACAGCTACAACACCTGCAGCCACAGCAAGAACTTTCTTACGTTTCATGATCATTCACCTCCCTGTACTGCAGCGTCTGTGGTCTGATTCTGAGCATTTTCCGGCTCAGCTCCGGTTTCCGGCTGCTGTGTTTCCGCTGCTTCTTCACCAGCGCTTTCCCCTGTAAAAGAATCAAGGGGAAGAACTTTCTGGGTTCCGTCTCCATTGTCAATGACGATCTTCATATCCGGAAGTACATCTTCCATGGTCTCATAAAACATGCGAAGCTTTGTCACTGTAGGATTTTTTACATATTCCTCATACATGGCGTTAAATCTTGCCACTTCAGCTTCTGCCTCATTAATTCTGACCTGCTTCTGAGCCTCTGCATCCTGAATGATCTGGTCTGCCTGTGCTTCTGCCTCAGGAAGCTTTTCGTTTCTGTATTTATTGGCATTATTAACAGCAGTTTCTTTGCCCTGCTTTGCTGTTTCCACAGCCTTAAAGGCTTTCATGATCTCCTGTGTAGGCGGCTCCGCATCCTGGATCGTAATGTTCACAAGCTGGATTCCCACATCCTGAACCTCCATTTTTTCCATGATCATTTCTTTGATCTTTGCCTGTATCTCACTTTTTCCCGTAGTCAGCACATCATCTACCGTATAGCTGGCGATCACTGTACGGATACAGCTCTGGGCAATACTTTTCAGAATATCTTCCGGCTGCTGGGACGTATAAAGATATTTTACCGGCTCCGTGATCCTGTACTCCACAAAAAAGTCTACATCAATAAAATTATAATCTGATGTGATCATAATCCCTTCATCTGCGATCACATCATTCGACTCCTGATCATACCCGATAGGAAATCCCTGTATGGTAGTGTTTACCTTATGTACCTGCTGGATCAGAGGCAGTTTAAAATGAAGTCCTGTTTCTGTCACTGCTTTCGGCACACCAAAGGTTGACAAAACCGCCTGCTCCTGCTCCTGGATCTGATAGGTACAGTCTGTTGCAAACAGACCCACAACCGCAACCCCGGCAACGATTGCCACAACCTTTTTGGCATGCTTTCCGGTCTTTGGTCTTTTAGGAGACCATTTCTTTTTCATGTTGTTAAATTCCTCCATCTGTGTCCTCCTTACTGCCCAATCTGATGAACATACAGGTATACCTTAAACTGAAATTTCAATCATATGTCCCCGGGCGGTTTATTGAAAGAAAAGAAAAAGACTTTCATTCCGGACAGATTCATTCTGCCTCAAAACAAAAGTCTTGCTGCTTACTTCATATCGCGGATATCTTTTACTGATACCGTACTGACGCAAATATGTACCTCATCTGAAAACCATTTTATTTTCATCCGATGGCCGCTACTCCCTTTTCTTTGAACGGAATGATATCATATTTTACGGCTGGTTACAAGTACAATTTTAATGGAAACGTAAAATCAGAATATTATCCAAAAAACGATTTTCATTTTTGTGCAGTTTTCCAGTTCAAAAAGAATCTCCCACAGCGTACCAGTCATGCAAAGCATCTGATTTCCGGGGAGATTCTTATTTTAATATTCCAAGGCTAAAATTTCAGTCACTGATTATTCTGCTTCCTCAACATTAGCAAGAACAGCTAACAGAGAAAAGTCTTCCACTTCAAACTCAATTGTCTGTTTTTCGAAATCAACAGCTGTAGGCTCAATGATTTCCCAAATCTTTAACTCTTTATTATAATATAAAATATTAACATCTTTCAGAGTATCTTTCAGAATCGGGATCTGAATAGTAACATCATATTTGCCGTTGGCATTCTTCTCTACAGTTACGCCTTCTTCTGCTTCCAGGGCCATAAAGCCTGTTAAGAAATCAAGATTCTTTTCTTCGATTTCTTTAATTGTTTTTTCAAGTGCTGCTTTTGCTTCCTCATCAGTTACTGTTTCCAGTACGGCAGATAACTTTTCAGTAAAGGCCTTCATATCCTTTGTTCCTTCATTTACCTCTTTAACAAGGTCTGCCATTTCCTTGTCCTCTGTTTCCAGCGTAGTAAATACTTCAGATTCCTCAACCTTGTCTGTAACTGTGTATTTACCAACACTGTCTTCTACAGTTACTACTTTGTCAGTAATACTTGGACCCGCCCATGTGGTTGCAGGGCTCATCAGTACAACTGCGCTTAAAATTCCGGCTAATACTTTGTTTGTTTTTCTCATTGTCGTCTCTCCTTTTAAAATATTTTTTATATAAGATAATGGCATGTCTGCTATTTATCTTCTTTGTAAAAAACAGAATATATCAAATCCTGAAGTCCGTCCTGATCCACATGAAATTCATCATAGTAATCACCCTGAACCCCTTCTCCCGGTACTGTATGCGTCACCGGAGGATTTTTTTCAGTAGCTGTCAGAAACTTTACAAAAATGTCATTTCCCATGTTTGTGACCATATAGCTTCTGAGGCTGTCGTAAAGCCTTGCAACAAATGAGGCATCTTTCTGATACTCTTCCTGGGCTTTTTTCATATATGCCTGCAAAAAACTTTTTTGTCTGTTCTGACGCACCAGTGCGCTCTGAGTCTGGTCAATATCCCGATAGCGCACAAACTGTTCTACATTATCCTTTGTGAGAACAACCTCTGCGCCTTCTGTAAATTCAGGATTCACTTCTGCCAGGCTGTTATCCGGAACCGTAACCTCCACGTTACCGGCAATTTCTGTCATTACAGGAATTGCGTCCATATTAACCGCGCAGTAACTCTGAATATGAATTCCGCCAAACAGGTCAGAAACCGCATCCTCCATCAGTTCACAGCTTTCTCTTTTTCCATCGCCCTGGGCAAACTGGAGATTGATATGGTTTTCCATTTTGCCAAGACTTTTTCCTCCAACAGTAAATACTTCTATCTCTGTTATGGTATCACGGGGAATGGAAATTACATGAATCTGTTCTGTCACCCGGTCCATGGACACAAGAAAGATCGCATCCGCCTGTCCGGTATTATCTGTTTCCTGATTTTCCACCTCACCTCTGGTGTCAATTCCCATAAAAAGGAAATTGCTCAGATGGTCGTTATAAGTGTAAGTTTTTCCCTTATATGTAATGCCGTCTTCCTGCTGATCCATGGATACAGAATTTTCGGATTTTTTCAGATGCGGAGACGCTGTCTGCTTTTTCCATATTCCCGCTCCGAAAACTGCCGCCACGATCAGCACTGCGCATCCTGTCAGAATATATGCGGCTTTCTTTTTTCGATATCGACTTCTTTTTTTTGTCAGCATCCTTGTACACTTCCTGTTTTATTTGCTGATGTAGTTCAGCTCCACCATCTTCTCATAAACCGCCCGGGCCATTGCCGCCTGCGCTTCATATGTGGAAGAAGGCGAAGAAGTGACAGCAGCAAGACTTATGTAATGTTCTTTCCATTTTTCACTTAACGCCGCGTCCAGAGCAGCTGAATCCACGGAACCGTCCAACGGCCGGGTTCCAACTATAATAAACTGCTCCTGATTGGAAAATGTTTTCAGAATATGCTCCTGCTGCTGAGCAAGCTCAGCCGGATCATGATTCCAGCCGCCATAATATCCCATAAATATAACAGGGATATAGTCCAGATCGTCACGGGTAAGGTCTTCTTCCGTAAAATCACGGATTCCTGTTTCTGTAACATAAAGCTGCGCGCCATTGGCTGCTTTCTGATGCTCAGAAATAAAATTCTGAATGATCTGATCATCAACCCCGGCTCTCTTCATCATAGACAGAGTACCTCCGCCCTGAAGTGTCTTATTGACTACCGGAATATTATAACCGTTTTCCTGAAGAAGTTTCTGAAGAACTGTCATATAGGAATACTGCTGTGTATCCTCTGCAGTCAGCAGATCGTCTCCCCAACAGGATATCCCTGCTGTTTTTTCCTTTACAGGTTCCGAAGGCACAGGAGAAAGAGTCGGCGCAGGGGTCGCTGTGACCTCCGCTTCCTGAGCCGCCTTCTGCTGAAGTTCTTTTGCCGTTTCTTCCTGTTTTTTATCTAATTTCTGTAAATCTTCCCTGTCCTCTGCTCTTGTTTCGTCCGCCAGCTTCTCCAGCCTTTGCTTATCTTCCCTTGTCTGGTTTCTGTTCCATACAACAAGTCCTCCCAGAATCAGCACAAGAACTATACATAACAGAGTCAGGCATACATTTATAAGCTTACCATGTCTTCTCAATTTTCGTTCTGATCCTCTTTCATTTTTTCATAATAGGCGGCATATTTTCCACTATAACGAGAATAATACTTGTCTTTTTTCATATCAACCTTGTTGAGAACTGCTCCGAGCGTCCTGCAGCCGCTTTTTTCAATTTGTGCGATTGCTTTTTTAGCCACTTTATGGCTGACTGCTTCACTTTCCACAACCAGAACTGCTCCGTCGCATTTCTGAGCAACTATGGCGGCATCAATAATTGTGCCAACAGGCGGCGTATCAACAAAAATATAATCGTAATGCTCTCTCAGTTTTTTCAGCAGAGTGGAAAAAATCCCTTCCCCAAGAAGAGCTGACGGATTGGGAACCGAAGGACCTGCAAAAATAATATCCAGATTCTCATAATTAGTTGAATATAATAAATCCGCAATTCCTATCTGTCCGCTTAAAAACTGAGATAAACCTGAAACACTCTCTGCCACACGAAACCTGAGAGCATAAGTAGACTTTCTCATATCTGTATCCAGGAGAAGAACCCTTTTTCCTGACGCTGCCATTTCCCTTGCCAGAGAAAATGTAATATCGCTTTTCCCTTCGTTAGGATAGCAGCTTGTAAGTAAGATCGTCTTTACATCCTTGCCGGCAAATTTTATATTTGTCAGCAGTGTTTTAATTGCCTCTTCATAATAATAATCCGTTTTACGGACGTCCTGCATTGAAACTCTTTTCATTATTCCGGTATCTCCTTTCACTCAGGGTATTACTTTTTTCTTCTGTTCTTGTTAATATAGTCCTTTCTATCCGGAACAGAAGCCAAAACCGGAACACCCAGATACTTTTCCACATCATCCTCAGACTTAATGGTATCATCCATAACTGTAAGTACACAGATGATTCCTCCGCAGAGAACAATGCCTGCAAGAAATCCGATCAGAATATTTTTGGTCATGCTTGGAGAGGTCTGCACTGTGGGAATCTTTCCTTTTTCGATGATCTTAGGCGGAACAACTTCCATTTTATCTCCAATATATTCGGAAGAAACCTCAACAACCTTATCTGTGATCTTTTTCGCAAGTTCTCCGTCCGTATTTACTACAGAAACTTCCAGGATTCTTGTATCTACAGGGTTATTGATCGTTATACTCTCTCTGAGATCTTCCGGTGTCATTTCCAGATCAAGCGCATCAATAACATCCTCCATTACACTTGTACTTTTGATCAGTACCTGATAATCTGCTGCAAGCTGTGACCCCAGCTGCAGATCCGCAATAGACGTAAGAGTTGTCTCCTTGGACAAGACCAGGATACTGGACGTGGAAGTATATACAGGATCTATTAAAAAAGCCGTATATGCGCCATACAGACAGCCTCCCAGCAATCCTACTGCAATAATAAGAAAAATCTTTCTCTTAATTGCAAAAAATATTTCTCTTAAATCAATCACATCATCATCGGGAACATTTCTTTTTTCGTTTGTTTCCATTTTTACTCCTTCTAATCCTTTTCCTGCTTCTGATTTCATAAAATATTGCACTGCGAAAACAGTTTCAGCCTATTATCGCATTATTTTCCATTCTATCACAAGTACTGCCCCTTGTAAATCAGGAAAATACCGGAAATTTATATACCTAAAATAAAATTTATATATCCCTCTCAAATTTCTTAAAATCTCATGATATTGTGGTATCTTTTTTATCTTCCATTTCTTTTTCTTATCTTCCCGACGAAACGTTTTCTTTTTATTGAATTGCCCCGATACTTCTGTTATAGTAGTGGACGGTGCAGGTTTTCTGCACACTTTTCGGGTGGGGGAAATAAATTATGAAAACTTCAGCAGATCTTGGAAAAGATCCTGTATCTTCACTGGTGCTGCGTCTTGCCATTCCGGCAATGATCGCCCAGTTTGTCAATGTTCTGTACAGTATTATTGACCGCATGTACATCGGCCATATCCCGGGTACCGGCGCCCTGGCGCTGGCAGGAGTGGGCGTGTGCGGTCCCATTGTGACTCTTCTGTCATCCTTCGGAACTCTTGTGGGATTAGGCGGTTCCATTCTTCTTGGGATCCGAATGGGCGAGGGCAATCTTCCGAAGGCCAGACAGATTCTGTCAAACTCTTTTTTGATGCTGTGCGGATTTTCCGTTATACTGACAGCCGGCTTTCTTTTTATGAAGGATCATCTTCTGATCTGGTTCGGAGCCAGTGAGATTACTTTCCCATATGCAGATACTTATATGACCATTTATACTGCCGGAACCTTTTTTGCATTGATGGCAGCCGGTCTGAATTATTTTATCAACTGTCAGGGATTCCCTGTTGCCGGAATGATGACTGTGCTTATTGGCGCAGTTTCCAACATCATCCTTGACCCTGTTTTTATCTTTTTGTTCCATATGGATGTAGCCGGAGCAGCCATTGCCACTGTTATCTCTCAGATGGCATCCTGTGCCTTTGCTCTGCTTTTTCTGTTCAGCAAAAAAGTCCACGTGCGCATTTCCTTTGGCAATTACAGCAGAAAACTGATGCTGAATATCCTTTACCTTGGAATGTCCCCGTTTCTGATTCTGGCAACAGACAGCATTCTTCTGATTGTCATGAACACGGTTCTTCAGAAATACGGAGGACCGGAACAGGGAGATATGCTGATCACCTGCGCTACCATTGTACAAAGCTATATGCTGCTGATAACATCTCCCATGATCGGTATCAGCGGCGGAACCCAGGCGATCATCAGTTATAATTACGGCGCCCGTCAGACTCAGCGGGTCAAAAAAACAGTACGTACAAACCTGAAGCTGATGCTTCTGTTTACCACATTCATGTTTATCCTTTCCCGTTTTATTCCGGGAACCTTTGTCCGCCTTTTCACCTCCAGTCAGGAATACATGGACTTTTCTGTCTGGGGAATCAAAGTATTTACCATGATGATCATCTCCTTAAGCTTTCAGTATGTGTTTGTAGATGCACTGACTGCCCTGGAACGGACCAAAACCGCTCTTTTCCTTTCCATATTAAGGAAGCTGCTTTATGTTGCAGGAACTATTACCCTTCCGCTGTTTTTCCAGGCTTCTGCGGCATTCTATGCGGAACCACTTTCAGATGCCGTCAGCGCTGTCATCTCTTCCGGAGCCTTTCTGCTGATCATTGACAGGCATCTGAATAAAAGAGAACAGGCAATGATTTCATAGTGGAAATCCTTTCTCATTAATCCACACCCAATATTTCGGTAGTAGAAAGCTTTATCATAGCTACTTAACAGAACCTTCAACCAGCCCACAATACAGGATTATCACTGCCACAGCTATAAGAAGCAAAACGCTGCTGATTAAAATTATTCTGCCCATCTCTTTTATTCCTCCAAACAGAATATTTTCAGCCGTCCCACATAAAATCAGGAGAAACAGACTGTTCATCATAATTTATATGTCAAATAATCACTGATAATACCAGTCTGTTTCTCAAAATACCTTTCGCCATACTTTCTGCTTTTAGTCACTATATTTCTTTTTTACTATGATGTTCACCAAAAAGCAGCCTAAAAGGCATCCAAGGCTGTTGTGAATCATATCGTCCCATTCAAACAACCCCCTTTTAAAAACCAACTGACTGACTTCAATCAACGCTGAACACATAAGTCCTGCTGCAAAAGCATTTTTTAATTTCACTTGATGCCCCATTATCACCGGCAGCAAACATCCCATAGGCATTAATAAAATGCAATTCAACAAATTCTCCTGCAGCAGCCCCATATTTCTGTAAAAAAATATCTTTTTCCATGACCAGAAAGGCATCAGTTCATACTCCCTGTTTCCCGGTTCTCTGGTGAATACTGTAGATCCCAGAACAATCCCCAGGAATACCAGCAGACCCAGGACTGCTGCCGCCTGTATTTTTCTAATTTTATTATCTGCAACTAATACTCCCAGAACGATAACTGCTCCCAGCATAATCAATGCAAATACTATGATTTCTCTTTTAGACCAGGCTCTGTTGTGTGTTATAAAAATATGATAAACATTCATTCAAATTCTCCCCATCGGAAATCAGACCTGACAGCTCCGTACTGCCTTTATTTCAGATCACAATCATGCCTTTCTGTCTGCTCCATAAAATTTTTATGATTATCAGCAGACATACCGCACTATAGCATTCAGTTAAATGCTATTTTCCACCGGGAGCTTACATTAAACATATTTCTTCAAAATATCCTTCATCTCATCAAACTGCTCTTCCATTTCTTTTACCAGTCTGAACTGTGTTCTGGCACGAACCAGATTATGCTCCGGATATGCAGTCCTGAAATACACGTCTCCCTGTAAAAAGTCTGCCAGAAAACGCATACCGCACTCCAACGTCATTAACCTTGCTCCCCATGGAAGGCTTTCGATTTCTGCCGGAGTCAAAACATCTTTTGCCATCTCCAGATACCCTTTCGCATAAATATCATAAAGACTGATATCAAAATGCACCTTGTCCAGATCCGGCTCATCCTCTTCTGCCGTAGATGCCCCAAAACGAATGGAATCTCCAAAGTCATTAGCTGCCAGCCCCGGCATGATGGTATCCAGGTCAATAATACACAATCCCTTATCTGTGTCTGCATCAAAAAGAATGTTGTTAAGTTTGGTATCATTATGTGTAACCCGAAGCGGAAGTATTCCTTCTTCCAGTTGCTTCATTAATACGCCGCAGTCTTCCTGGCGTGAAAGAACAAATTCAATTTCCGGACGGCATAAACGCGCTCTGTTTTTGACGTCTTTCCTCTGTGCATCTTCAAAATCCCGGAAACGTTTTACCGTGTCATGAAATTTCGGAATTGTCTCATACAAGCTCTCCGCCGGATAATCTCCCAACTGTTTCAGAAAATGTCCAAAACTAAGCGCTGACTGATAAAACTGCTCTGGTCTTTCCACCTGCTGATAACATACAGAATTTGGTACATAATGGAGACAGCGCCATGGCTGTCCCTGATCATCCTCAAAATATGTGTCACCACTCTTAGTCTTGATATAAGATAAAGACTCTCTGTCCAGATCTCCGCCGTCCTGACGGATAATATTACGCAGATACTCTGTAACACCAAAAATATTATCCATTACCTGATCCGGATTTTTAAACACATTAATATTGATGCGCTGGAGAACGTAAAGCGGTACATCTTTTCCATCCTGTCCCGGCATATACACAGCATAAGTTTCATTAATATGTCCTTCGCCAAATGGTTTCACATAACTGCACTGCGGTCCGAAACCAAACGCATAAACCGCATCTTCCAGACTACGGCTGTCCACACCTTCAATTTTTCTTCTGGTAGAAAAAATCACCTCTCCTGCTTCAACTTTCTGACCGGCTTCGATTGTACAGTTTGCTTTTACCACACTTCCAAGACCAATGTGTGCTCCTGCACACACAACAGAATCGTGATCCACCACAGCTCCGCTGTTAATTAAAGCAGCACGTTCTACTCTGGTATGTGTATTGACCACTGCTCTCTGCATGACAAAACATCCCGCTTCCAAAACCGCACTTGGACTTACAATCGCAGACGGATGCACAATTGCAGGTACTTCGTATCCCTCTGCAATCAATTTGTCAGTCCAGAATAAACGTGTCTTATTGTTACCAAATGCAGCAACTGCAACCGGATATTCAGAGTGCCTGAGAACATAATCACAGCACATACCAATTACATCATCACTTTTTGCAGCATCATCCAAAAATACTACTTTTTCATAACCTAATGCCAGTGCGGTTTCTTTAATCATCTGGCCGAAACCGCCCGCACCAAGGATCAATAAACTTTTCATTTTTCTCCTTCTCCTGCCTTTTTTCTTTTTATAATACCTATTTTCCTGTCAAATATCAAGTTCTTTACCTCATGAAAGATAATACATCATAATATCATTTCAACAATATCAAATTTATTTTTTGTGTGACTTTTTCATATTCAATTTTTGTCATTGTTATACAGCTTATCATAAAATCTTTTCGCACAAACAATAACTCCCCAAAAATAATCAGCAAAAAAGAAATCGTCACTTAATCATTCCATTATTTATAGCATTAATTATCGTACATATTTTTTGTCATTATTATTGACTTTTTCACGCATTTCTGATAGTATAACATGTGTAAAATATAAAATTATGTGTTTTACGTGATTATTAATGACATCCGGAGGTTTGATATGAAAAAATTATCTTACAAGAAAATGGCCGATACCATTATCGCCCAAAGAAAAGAACAAAAACTCACCCAGGCGCAGCTGGCAGAAATGACCGGAATCCACAGAGGGATGATCAGTAGAATTGAAAGCCTTGATTACATCCCTTCCATTGATCAGCTTCATGCAATTGCAGAAGTACTTAATTTTGAAGTTGTAGACTTATTTGAAGAAACTAAACCAACAGATGATAAACTGGTTCTCAATAAAAAATACAATATAGCAGTTGCCGGAACCGGTTATGTTGGTCTTTCTATCGCTACTCTTCTTGCACAGCACAATCATGTAACAGCGGTTGACATCATTCCAGAAAAAGTAGATCTCATCAATAATAGAAAATCTCCTATCCAGGATGATTACATTGAAAGATATCTTGCAGAAAAAGAACTTGATCTTACAGCCACCTTAGATGGCGAAGAAGCTTACAAAAACGCTGACTTTATTGTGATCGCTGCACCTACCAATTATGACAGCAAAAAGAACTTTTTTGACTGTTCCGCTGTCGAAGCAGTTATTGAACTGGTATTAAAGGTAAATCCTGATGCTACAATGGTCATCAAATCTACCATCCCAGTTGGGTACACCACATCTGTAAGAGAAAAATATAACACAAAAAATATCATTTTCAGCCCGGAATTTCTTCGTGAATCCAAGGCTCTTTATGACAATCTTTATCCATCCAGAATCATCGTTTCCTGTGATGAGGAATCCAGAGAAAAGGCGGAAGTTTTCTCCAAACTCCTTCAGCAGGGCGCTATTAAGGAAAACATTGATACCTTATTCATGGGATTCACAGAAGCCGAAGCTGTTAAGCTGTTTGCCAACACTTATCTTGCGCTCCGTGTATCTTACTTTAACGAACTTGATACCTACGCGGAAACCAAAGGGTTAAATACCCAGCAGATCATCGACGGTGTTTGCCTTGATCCCCGTATCGGAGCCCACTACAACAATCCAAGCTTCGGCTATGGCGGATACTGTCTGCCAAAGGACACCAAGCAGCTTCTGGCAAACTTCAATGACGTACCTCAGAATATGATATCTGCTATTGTGGAAAGCAACAGAACAAGAAAAGACTTTATTGCCGATCAGGTATTAAATATGGCAGGATACTATGATTATTACAATCATGGGGATTATGCTCCAGATCAGGAAAAAAATTGTGTAATCGGTGTATACCGTTTAACAATGAAGTCCAACTCTGATAACTTTAGACAGTCCTCTATCCAAGGTGTTATGAAACGTATTAAAGCAAAAGGTGCGACTGTCATTATCTACGAACCAACCTTAAAAAATGGAGAAACATTCTTTGGTTCAACTGTTGTAAATGATCTCAAAAAATTTAAAAAGAAAAGCCAGGCAATCATCGCAAACAGATATGATTCCTGTCTGGATGATGTAAAAGAAAAAGTGTATACAAGAGATATCTTCAAAAGAGACTAAAGAAGAAAATTTCTATTTTTATAAAATTGAATTTGCGAAATTAATTATACGTTATCGGGCAGAACCTCAAAAAATTGGCTCTGCCCAGAGTAACTAATAACATATCTTATATCAGTTTTTCTGGCGAATATTTTTCCAATATTTTTCTGCCAGTTTCAGCAATCCCATGCAACTTCTGTAGGATTGCTGTTCAATTCTGCCGGAGTTAAGTATTACATCGACAACTTTACTTGTGTTACAAATTATTATTTACGGTCTTAGCCTGAGCAACCAATCTTTACATTTTTGTTTAGCCCCTCTTCTGTAAGCGCAAAATATTGCTACGCTGCCCATGAATCACA
>NZ_HF998984.1:0-16747 GCF_000433815.1 Blautia sp. CAG:257 | reverse complement strand
AAGGACCAGAAGTAACCAGTTATATTTTTATTTGCAGATAGAGGAGGAGAGCCTATGAATATCAGTAAATTTACACAGAAATCCATACAGGCTGTTCAGGATCTGGAAAAGGTTGCCTATGAATACGGCAATCAGGAAGTGGAGCAGGAGCATCTTCTGTATGCTCTTCTCAGTCAGGAGGACAGCCTGATTCTCAAGCTTATTGATAAGATGGAGATCAATAAGGAATATTTTGTTAATACAGTAAAAAAAGCCCTGGATGCCAGGGTAAAGGTAAGCGGCGGAGATCTCAGGTTCGGACAGTACCTGAATAAATCTCTTGTCAGCGCAGAAGACGAAGCAAGAGCTATGGGAGACGAGTACGTTTCTGTAGAGCATCTGTTTCTGTCTCTTCTGAAGCAGCCGAGCCCCAGCATGAAGAAGATTTTTGATGAATTTGGAATCACCAGAGAACGCTTCCTTCAGGCGCTTTCCACAGTAAGGGGAAATCAGAGGGTAGTCAGCGACAACCCGGAAGCAACCTATGATACTCTTAATAAATATGGAGAGGATCTGGTGGAAAAAGCCCGCAACCAGAAGCTGGACCCGGTAATTGGCCGTGATGCGGAGATTCGCAACATTGTCAGGATTCTTTCCCGTAAGACAAAGAACAATCCGGTTCTGATCGGTGAGCCGGGCGTCGGTAAAACAGCAGCCATTGAAGGACTGGCTCAGAGAATCGTTGCCGGAGACGTTCCTGAAGGACTGAAAAACAAAAAGATTTTTGCTCTGGACATGGGCGCGCTTGTAGCAGGAGCCAAGTACAGAGGCGAGTTTGAGGAACGTCTGAAGGCAGTTCTGGAGGAAGTGAAAAAAAGCGAGGGAAACATTATTCTCTTTATTGACGAGCTTCATCTGATCGTCGGAGCAGGAAAAACAGACGGCGCCATGGATGCGGGAAATATGTTGAAGCCAATGCTTGCAAGAGGGGAACTTCACTGTATCGGAGCAACCACCCTGGACGAGTATCGTCAGTATATTGAAAAGGATGCTGCTCTGGAACGTCGTTTCCAGCCGGTTATGGTTGATGAGCCTACTGTGGAGGATACCATTTCCATTCTTCGTGGACTGAAGGAGCGTTATGAGGTATTTCACGGAGTAAAGATCACAGACAGTGCTCTTGTGGCGGCAGCAACACTTTCGCACAGATATATTACAGACCGTTTTCTTCCGGACAAGGCCATTGACCTTGTGGATGAGGCCTGCGCGCTGATCAAGACGGAGCTGGATTCCATGCCTACCGAGCTTGACGAGCAGAGACGTAAGATCATGCAGATGGAGATTGAAGAGTCTGCCCTTAAAAAAGAAACAGATAATTTAAGTAAGGAGCGTCTTGCAGACCTTCAGAAGGAGCTTGCTGATCTTCGGGATGAATTTAATACTCAGAAGGCTCAGTGGGACAATGAAAAGCATTCTGTAGAAAAGCTTCAGAAGCTTCGTGAGCAGATCGAGGATGTGAATAAGCAGATACAGAAGGCAAAGCAGAGCTATGACCTGGAAAAGGCTGCAGAGCTTCAGTATGGAGAGCTTCCAAGACTTCAGCAGCAGCTTGAGATCGAGGAACGCAATACAAAGGAAAGTGACAACCGACTGGTGCATGAGGCTGTGACAGATGATGAGATCGCAAAGATCATTTCCAGATGGACAGGAATCCCTGTTACCCGTCTGACTGAGGGCGAGAGGACAAAACTTCTGAGTCTTGAAGATGAGCTTCATAAACGGGTGATTGGCCAGGATGAGGGTGTGCGCCTTGTGACAGATGCCATTCTGCGGTCAAAGGCCGGAATCAAGGATCCAACCAAGCCTATTGGTTCTTTTCTGTTCCTGGGACCTACCGGCGTAGGTAAAACGGAGCTGGCAAAAACACTGGCAGCAACGCTTTTTGATGATGAACAGAATATGGTCCGCATTGACATGAGTGAATATATGGAGAAATATTCTGTATCCCGTCTGATCGGAGCGCCTCCGGGATATGTGGGCTATGAGGAAGGCGGTCAGCTGACAGAGGCTGTCAGAAGAAAGCCGTACAGCGTTGTGCTGTTTGATGAGATTGAAAAGGCTCATCCGGACGTGTTTAATGTACTTCTTCAGGTGTTGGATGACGGACGTATCACGGATTCTCAGGGAAGGACTGTGGATTTCAAGAACACCATTCTGATCATGACATCCAATATAGGTTCACCCTATCTTCTGGACGGCATTGATGAAAAGGGAGATATAAAACAGGAAGCTCAGGATATGGTCATGAATGATTTGAGAGGTCATTTCCGACCGGAGTTCCTGAATCGTCTGGATGAAATAATTTTGTTCAAACCCTTGACAAAAAATAATATTGGTAACATAGTAGACCTGATGGTGGCAGAGCTTGACAGGCGTCTGTCTGACCAGGAGCTTTCCCTGACTCTGACAGAGGCGGCAAAAGCGCAGGTTGTGGAAAACGGTTACGATCCTGTGTATGGAGCCCGTCCTCTGAAGCGTTATCTTCAGAATTATGTGGAAACACTTGCTGCGAAAAAGATTCTTTCCGGCGATGTTCATGCAGGAGATACGCTGGAATTGGATGTAAGGGACGGCCAGTTTATTATCAATGTAAAGGACGGAAACAGATGATACCCAAGGACCCGGTAATTTTACTGAGTTATGTGAACACGCAGCTTCGGGATTATTATGATTCCCTGGAAGCGCTCTGTACCTGCAGAGGTCTGAAAAAACAGGAACTGGTAGAAAAACTCAGAACCATTGATTATGAGTATGACGAAAATACAAACCAGTTTATATGATGGAGAGCCGGAGAAGATTTCCTGATAAAGGAGATTTTTCTCCGGCTTTTCTTTTTGAAAAATATTCACATTGTTCAGAGAATTAAAAAATAAATTCTACGTTATAAGATGAAATTACTGTTTTACATTTCTCTTAAAAATACTGAAAAACATTTGCTGCGCTAATGATTATTTTGTGAAAAAAGTGTGTTTAAACGGTGAAATAAGTATAAAGTGCACAAAAACAGCTTGCCTTTTTTGTGCAAATGAGTATTATATATAATTAGCCGACTAATTATATATAATGAATACGAGGTGATATTGTGGAAGATACGCAGACGCAGGAAAAAACAGGCTTTCAGCATTTGTTTATGCAGCTGAACAGAGCCTATGCTGCAAAATGCTTCAGCCAGATGACTGCTCTTGGCATACATCCGGGTCAGATTCCCATTTTGCTTCTTCTGGCAAAGCGTGTGGAAATGAGCCAGAGGGAGATTGCGGAGGAACTGTGTGTAAAGCCCCCGACAGTGAATGTCATGGTACAGCGTATGGAAAAGGCAGGTCTGATCGGCCGGAGACATGATGAAAAGGATCAGAGGATTACAAGGATTTTTCTTACGGATCAGGGCTATGAAATGAAGAAGAAGGTGGCAGAACAGATAGAGCTGAATGAACGTTATGCTTTTATGGGATTCAGTGATGCTGAGAAATGTCTGTTCCGACGTTTTATGGAACAGATCATTACAAACATTTCGTGTATTCCGGAGAAAAAAACAGAGAATCTACAGGAAAAGGAGAGGCTGACAAGTGATTAAATTAATGAAATATCTGAAAAAATCAGCCGGATATGTGGCGTTGATCATTGCCCTTTTGTTTTTGCAGGCATATTGTGATCTGTCCCTTCCGGACTACACATCAAAAATTGTCAACATAGGCATCCAGCAAAAGGGAATTGAGGATGGCGTTCCGGAAAAAATAAGAAAGACCTCCATGGACGGTCTGGAGCTTTTTATGAGCCAGGAGGATATTTCCCAGCTGGAAACTGCCTATACGGAAGACGGAGAGCTTTATGTTCTGAAAGATATTGACAAGGATACAAGAGCTTCCCTCAACGAAATACTTGGAAAACCCATGCTGATGCTGGGCGGACTGACTATGGAAAATGAAGCATCCGGGGAAATGCTGGCACAGATGGGAATACCGGAAGGAGCAGATCCGGTGGAGGCTGTTGCACAGATGCCGGAGGATGCGAGAGCGCAGATGACAGAGAGCATGGGCGAAAAATTCCGGGACATGCCGGATTCCATGATAACCCAGGCGGCTGTTTCCTATGTACAGGCCGAGTATGAGGCTCTTGGCGAGGATATTGATGAACTTCAGATGAAATACATCGGAGAAGCGGGACTGAAAATGATCCTGATGGCGCTTCTTATTATGGCTGCTTCGATTTCTGTAGTTTTCCTTTCGGCAAAGGTGGCTGCAAGTCTGGGCCATGACATCAGAGGAGATATTTACAGGAAGGTAATCGGATTTTCCAGCAATGAGTACAACAAATTTTCCACGGCATCTCTGATCACCAGAAGCACCAATGATGTGCAGCAGGTACAGATGACTATGGCAATGATGTTCCGTATTGTTCTGTATGCTCCGATCATTGGAATCGGAGGAGTGCTTCGTGTGCTGGAAACAGATTCTTCCATGACATGGATCCTTGGTGTGGGCGTTGTGCTGATTCTTGTTATCATCGGACTTCTGTTTTCCATTGCAATGCCCAGATTTACAAAGCTTCAGACACTGATCGACAGGCTGAATCTTGTTACAAGAGAAATACTGACCGGTATTCCTGTGATCCGTGCCTTCAGCAGAGAGAAACATGAAGAAGACAGATTTGAAGATGCAAATAAGGTACTGACAAAAACAAACCTGTTTGTAAACCGCTGTATGACTTTTATGATGCCTTCCATGATGCTGATCATGAACGGGATTTCAGTTCTGATCGTATACAATGGTTCCTATGCAGTGGATGCGGGAAACATGCAGGTTGGCGATATGATGGCGTTTATTCAGTATGCTATGCAGATCATTATGGCCTTCCTGATGATCACTGCCATGTCCATTATGCTTCCGAGAGCAAATGTTGCAGCAATGCGAATTGTGGAAATCCTGGAAACAGAAAACAGTCTGAAGGAGCCGGAAGCGCCGGTTCATCCGTCAGAGGAAATAAAAGGAACAGTAGAGTTTGACCATGTGTCCTTTGCCTATCCGGATGCCGGAGAAAATGTTCTTACTGACATCAGCTTTAAAGCGGAAAAAGGCCAGACACTGGCAGTGATCGGAAGTACCGGAAGCGGAAAGAGCTCTCTCATCAATCTGATCCCCAGATTTTATGATGTGATACAGGGGTGCGTAAAGGTTGACGGAGTGGATGTAAGAAGCATGTCCCAGAAAGAGCTTCGTGACCGCCTTGGATATGTTCCGCAGAAGGGAGTCCTTTTTTCCGGAACCATTGATTCCAACATCCGTTATGGAAAAACAGATATTTCAGAGGAACAGGTAAAGAAGGCTGCCATGGTTGCCCAGGCGCAGGATTTTATTGAAGAGAAGCCTCACGGATATGAGTCTCCGGTAGCCCAGGGAGGAACCAATGTTTCCGGTGGACAGAAGCAGAGACTTTCCATTGCAAGGGCAGTGGCAAAGGATCCGGAGATCTTTATTTTTGACGACAGCTTTTCTGCTCTGGATTTTAAAACAGACAAGGCGCTTCGGAAAGCTTTAAAGGAGCATACAAAAAATGCAACGACCATTATCGTTGCCCAGCGTATCAGTACGATTCTGAACGCAGATCAGATTCTTGTGCTGGATGACGGAAAGATGGCGGGACTGGGAACTCACAGAGAACTGATGAAAAACTGTGAGGTTTATCGTCAGATCGCCATGTCACAGTTATCAGAGGAGGAACTGGCAAATGAGTGAAAATAGAAGAGGGCCTATGGGCCATGGACATGGAAGAGGAATGCATGGAGGAGAAAAGGCCAAGGACTTTAAAGGTTCCATGGCAAAGCTGTTCCGGTACATGGGACGGTATAAGTTCCGGTTTATCCTGATGTTTGTTTTTGCCGTTGCAGGTACGGTGTTTAATATATGGGGACCAAAGATTCTGGGAAAGGCTACCACAGAGCTGTTTTCCGGGCTGGTAGCCAAGGTAAACGGAACCGGAGGAATCAATTTTGAAAAGATCGCAATGATCCTTCTGGGCGTTATGATCCTTTATCTGGCAAGCTCCTGCTTTTCCTTTATACAGGGCTTTGTGATGACAGGAATTTCAAATGATGTTACCTATAATCTGAGGAAAGATATTTCCAAAAAGATCAACCGCCTTCCGCTGAATTATTTTGAGAGCAGAACAAACGGAGAGATTCTTTCCAGAGTGACCAATGATGTGGACACCTTACAGATGAGTCTGAACCAGAGTATGACACAGCTGATCACCTCAGTTACTACCATTATCGGCGTACTGTTTATGATGCTGTCCATTAATGTCTGGATGACGCTGGCAGCGCTTCTGATCCTGCCGGTTTCCATGGTGATCATTAATTTTGTCATGAAACATTCTCAGAAATATTTCCGCGACCAGCAGAATTATCTTGGAAAGGTCAACGGACAGATCGAGGAAAACTACGGCGGACATAATGTAGTCAAGGTATTTAACAAAGAGCAGGATGTTGTTGCTGAATTTGAAAAGGACAACAAAAAGCTTTATGAATCTGCATGGAAATCACAGTTTTTCTCCGGAATGATGATGCCGGTCATGCAGTTTGTAGGAAACCTGGGATATGTAATGGTTGCTTTCCTGGGAGGAATCTTTACTATTAAGGGAAGTATTGAGGTAGGTGATATCCAGTCCTTTTTCCAGTATATCCGAAACTTTACGAATCCTATCCAGCAGATCGCGCAGGTGGTAAATCTTCTTCAGTCCTCAGCAGCAGCTTCTGAGCGTGTATTTGAGTTTCTGGAGGAGCCGGAGGAACAGCAGACTGCAGAGAATCCTGTTCCTGTAAAAAATCTTACAGGGGATGTGCAGTTTGAGCATGTTTCCTTTGGATATAATCCGGACAAGATCATTATTCATGATTTTTCTGCAGATATCACAGATGGACAGAAGATTGCTATTGTAGGGCCTACAGGCGCCGGAAAAACAACCATGGTGAAGCTTCTTATGCGCTTTTATGACGTAAACAGCGGAGAGATCATGGTTGACGGACACAATATCAAAGATTTTAACAGAAGCGAGCTTCGTGAAATGTTTGGAATGGTACTTCAGGACACCTGGCTGTTTTCCGGAACCATTATGGAAAATATTCGGTACGGACGGCTGGATGCCACAGACGAAGAGGTGATCGCTGCCGCAAAAGCAGCCCATATCCATAATTTTATCATGCAGCAGCCCGGTGGCTATCAGATGGTTCTTGATGAGGAAACCAGCAATATTTCTCAGGGACAGAAGCAGCTTCTTACGATTGCAAGAGCGATTCTGGCAGACAATAAAATTCTGATCCTGGATGAGGCAACCTCTTCTGTAGACACAAGAACAGAAATGAGGATACAGAAGGCCATGAATAACCTGATGAAAGGCAGAACCAGCTTTGTGATCGCACATCGCCTTTCCACCATCAAGGATGCGGATCTGATCCTTGTAATGAAGGACGGAGATATCATCGAGCAGGGAAATCACAAGGAACTTCTGGAAAAGGGCGGCTTTTATGCAGAACTGTATAACAGTCAGTTTGAGCAGAAGGCTCAGTGCTCCTGAGGGGATAAAATTCTGACTGCTGCTGACAGCCGGAACAGATTTCGAACAGGGCGGCAAAAGGTACAGACAGCAGCACAATAACCCAGGGCAGTGGAATGACTGAGGAATAAATCCTTGTCAGCCACTGCTCTTTTAGATATAATGAAAAAATACAGAAAATTCTTTATTGCTGTGAAAGACAATAATTCTTTCAGGCAGGTATGGATTACAGCAGTTTACGCAAAATATATTATAATATCAGCAGCTGTTCACAGGGCAAATTGCTGTGAATAGAGCGAACAGTAACGAATATACCGTAAACAGAAGGAATGAGTTTCGTACATCAGAGCTGTATAGAGAAGCCAGCCGGAAGATGAAGGGAGGAACAGAAATGATCGTAACAACAACTGCAAATGTAGACGGAAAGAAAATCATAGAGTATAAAGGAATTGTTTTTGGTGAGGTAGTCAGCGGAGTAAATGTGCTGAAGGATTTTACAGCAGGAATGAGAAACTTTTTTGGCGGAAGATCAGCAAGCTATGAGGACGAGCTGATGCATGCAAGGGAAGAGGCTCTGAGAGAAATGGAAGAAAGGGCAGCACAGAGGGGCGCAAATGCCGTAGTAGGTGTGGATGTGGACTATGAGGTTCTCGGATCTGACAATGGAATGCTTATGGTGACAGTCAGCGGAACTGCTGTTGTGGTAGCCTGAGCGTATGCAGACAGAAAAATCCGGACAGGAATATCTGGAACAGGTGCTTGCATGTCTTGAAAAAAGGATGGAAGAAGTAAACGCTTCCATTGAGGCCGGCGTCAGAGAAATCGAGGACATGCATGAATACTACTGGGAAAATTATACAGAAATGGACCAGTACGGATATGAGGAATTTGACAACAGACAGGCTCTTCTGGCCCAGGTAAATGCCAATCAGGAACAGCTTCTTCTGCGGAAAAGATTCCGTAATATGCAGGATTCACCGTTTTTCGGCAGAGTGGATTTTATTTACCAGGGAGATGAGGAGCCGGAGCAGTTTTACATTGGAATCGGAAATCTGGCGGAAAGAGCCGGAAGCCGTCCTCTTGTAAATGACTGGCGGGCTCCTGTCAGCGGTCTTTTTTATGATTATGACAAAGGACCGGCTTCCTACGAAGCGCCTCAGGGAGTTTTTGAAGGGGAAATAAGCTCCAAATGGCAGTATAAGATTTGCCGTGGAAAGCTTGTTTATGAATTTGAAAGCGATATTAAAATTGATGATGATATCCTGAAAGCAGAGCTTGGAGGAAGCGGAGAGGTTCAGCTTAAAAACATCATCCGTACCATTCAGAAAGAGCAGAATGCCATTATCCGCAATACGGAGGACAGGATCATGGTGATCCAGGGAACTGCAGGAAGCGGAAAAACTTCGGTAGCTCTTCACCGGATCGCTTATCTTCTTTACCATGACCGCAAAAACCTGAAATCCTCCAATATTCTGATCCTTTCTCCAAACAGCGTGTTTGCAGACTATATCTCACATATTCTGCCGGAGCTGGGAGAAGAAAATATCCGTGAAATGAGTTTTGATCTTTTTGCTTACAGAGAGCTGCAGGATGTGGCAGCAGACTGTGAGGACAAGTATGATCAGATTGAAAGAGCAGTAAAAAATCCCGATACCTGGAAACAGTACAGAGAAAAACAGTCTCCGGAATATGTTTCACGGCTGCAGGGATTTATGATGAGCCTTGAAGATGAACTTATGAATTTCCGGGATGTGGAGTATAAAGGCTGCTCCATCAGGGAATCCGAAATCATCCGGCTGTTTTATTTCCGGTTTCAGGATATTCCTCTGTTATCCAGAATGGAAGCTGTGGCAGAATATTTTATCGATCAGGTGGAAACACTGAGGGACAGAGATCTTTCAGAGGAAGAGAAGGCTGAGGTAACAGAAAAGTTTCTGGGAATGTACGGCACAAGAGACTTTTATGTTCTTTACAGCCGCTTTCTGGACAGAGAGGGCTTTCGTGCTCTGCCCAGGCGTCCTCTGGAAAAACGAAGACTGAAGTATGAGGATGTTTACCCTGTTTTATATCTGAAATATCATTTGACCCGGTGCAGGGAGCATCGGGATATCCGTCACCTTGTTGTAGATGAAATGCAGGATTATTCCTGGATCCAGTATCTGATCCTGAAGAAGCTTTTTCCATGCAGAATGACCATACTGGGCGACAAAGCCCAGACAATGGAAGAGAAGCAGCAGGATGTTATGAAGTTTCTGCCCGGAATTTTCGGCAGAAATATCAGAAAAATCTATATGAACAGAAGCTACAGGAATACAGTGGAGATCGCAGAGTATGCAAACCGGCTTGCGGGGATTACCGGTATGGAACTGTTTGAGCGGCATGGAGAGCCTGTACGGGAAGAAACATTTGAAAGTACAGAAAAGGCTTTAAATGAAGTTCTTAAAATCTGGCTCAGAGACAGGGATCGCCTGGAGACAGGGGCAGTGATCTTTATGACAGAAAAGGAAGCGGAAGCTGCAGGGGCTTATCTGAAGCAGAAGCTGGAAACGGAAGCGCCGGAGCAGAGAGATACGATTTCTTATATTGACCGGAACAGCGGAAAGTTTTGTAAGGGCCTGACAGTCACTACGTTTTATCTTGCAAAAGGTCTGGAATTTGACAGAGTATACGGTGTGTTTATGGATTCAGACAAAAGCCCGCTGAAAATTCAGGCAGAATATATTACGGCAACCAGAGCGCTTCATGAACTGTTTATGTATACAGTCAGAGGCTGAAAAGCCGGACTTCAACTAAGGATATGACAGAAATTTATACTTTTTTCATAGGAATTTCACATCATGCCGGGGAAAATTTATTGACATGTATGTAATAAAATTGTAAAATGTGAAACAAAGAGTTTGAGTAGAATTCAGAATTTTTTTAGGAGGATATTATGAAGAACAAAAAATTACTTGCTGTTTTAGCGGTTACAATATCAGCATCTGTCTTTATGGCAGGCTGCGGCTTCGGCGAGGACGAGCCGGAAGCTCAGAAGGTTGTCAGCGTAACACCGGCGCCGGAGGTGACAAAGGCTCCAACAGCGACACCTACCATTGCCCCCAATGTACAGGATACCACTTATACCTCCGCAGATAAATCTGTTTCCATTAATCTTCCGGATGCTACCTGGGCAAACAAAACTGACGAGGCAGATACCATCAGCTTTGAGTCTCCGGACAATGGCAATATCCTTATTCTTCACGGCCAGGGAGAAGAGACAATGGCTGCCACTGTAATTCCAAGCACACAGGATATGGCTGTTTCTCTGGATCAGGCAGACGGAGATAAGGTTCAGGGAACTGATTTTGAAATCCAGGATTACAAGGCTGAGGATGTAAACGGAATCGGCGTTTACAGCTATGTGACAAAAATGCTGAATACAGAAAAGAACGATGGAGCTCTTTATGTGGTTCATAAAGTATTTGCAAATGCCAGCGAATATTATTCTATTGAAGCTTCTGTAAAAAAAGAGGAAGCTCTGGCATCTGTAAAGAGCGCTGTTGATTCCTTTAAGATTCTTGGAAATTCCTCACTGAAAGAGGCGGCTCCGGGAACAGCAGCACCGGCCGGAAATGCAGAGAATAAAGATGCGGCAGGCGCAGACGCTGCAGGAAACGATGCTGCGGCAAATACAGGAAACACTGCTGATACAGGCGCAGCAGATACAGGGAATACAGATGCGGGAACTGCTGATACAGGCGCTGATTCCCAGGACAGCGGAGAGTCTTCTTCTGAAGGAACAACAAATTCTGCAGGCTTTACAGAAGAACAGCTTTCCAATACAGATGAAACAAGAACTATTTACAGAAACTCTGACGGTGAGCCGCTGGTAATCCAGCCGGACGGAAACGGAAACTGGGTTGATTTTGACGGAAATACCTACAGCTTTGCAAATGACCAGGATGTGTATACAGAGGACGGCACAAGCTATTACTGGCATGGCGAGGCTGCTGACGTATACTATATGCCGGTTCAGTAAATAAGAAACAGAGGCGATCATAGAGCGGAATATTTAAGGCAGGTGAGCGATCATCTGCCTTTTCCTCTCATGGGGAGAATTTGTTCCAGATAAGGGTCGTCCGGGTGTATCATTACATAAAAAGGAGAAGTACAGTGGAAGCGTACGGAAAATTTGCACAGGTGTATGACCTGTTTATGGACAATATTGATTATGAAAGCTGGGCGGCTTATGTGGAAAAGCATCTGAAAGCCCGGGGAATCGAGGACGGACTGGTTCTGGAGCTGGGCTGCGGCACAGGTACCATGACGGGATTGCTTGCACAAAAGGGATATGATATGATTGGTGTGGACAATTCTGAGGAAATGCTTGCCGAGGCAATGAAGAAAAAAATGGAGACAGGGCAGGACATTCTGTACCTTCTTCAGGATATGCAGGAATTTGAACTGTATGGAACTGTACGGGCGATCATCAGTGTGTGCGACAGCCTGAATTACATTACAGACAGGAAGGAGCTGCTTCAGGTATTCAGACTGGTAAATAATTATCTGGATCCGGGTGGTATTTTTCTGTTTGATATGAATACCGTTCACAAATACCGGGATATTCTGGGAGAGACAACCATAGCAGAAAATCGGGATGAAGGAAGCTTTATCTGGGAAAACAGCTATGATCCGGAAAACGGCATGAATATTTATGAGCTGGCAGTTTTTTTGCCGAGAGAAGACGGGCTTTATGAAAAATGTGAGGAGCTTCACTGCCAGAAAGCATATGAGCAGTCAGAAATAGAGGCTCTGATCGCTGAGGCAGGGATGGAGCTTGTGGCTGTTTATGACGCCTATACTATGAATCCGGCATCCAAAGACAGTGAAAGACTGTTTTTTGTGGCAAAGGAAAAAGGCAAGCATACAGCCTGAAGGCAAAATATAGAAAATTATTTTTATAAGACAAAATTTAAGAGACACAGATTCAGGAGGAATAAAATGAGTGATTATATTGTAAGAGCAACGGCGGCAAACAGCCAGGTGCGCGCCTTTGCGGCAGTGACAAGGGAAACAGTGGAGACAGCCAGGAAGGCTCATAATACCAGCCCTGTGGCGACGGCAGCTCTTGGAAGACTGCTTACTGCAGGGGCTATGATGGGCGTGATGATGAAGGGCGATAAGGATATTTTGACTCTTCAGATTCAGGCCAGCGGCCCTCTGGAAGGAATTACTGTAACTGCGGATTCTCAGGGAAGAGTAAAAGGCTACGTGGGAAATCCTGAGGTGATCATTCCTGCCAATGATAAAGGTAAACTGGATGTTGCCGGCGCAGTGGGAATCGGCCTTCTTAATGTAATTAAGGATATGGGGCTGAAGGAACCTTATTCCGGACAGGTAGTCCTTCAGACCAGTGAGATTGCAGAAGACCTTACGTATTATTTTGCAGTCAGCGAGCAGGTTCCTTCTGCAGTAGGGCTTGGGGTTCTGATGAATAAGGACAATACTGTGCAGCAGGCAGGAGGATTTATTATTCAGGTTATGCCTTTTGCAGAAGAGGAAACTATTGCAAAACTGGAAGAAAATGTACAGAAGATCCAGTCTGTAACTACTCTTCTGGAGCAGGGACATACTGCAGAAAGTCTCCTGGAGGCAGTGCTGGACGGATTTGACATTGAATTTACAGATAAGGTTCCAACAGAATTTTACTGCAACTGCAGCAAAGAGCGTGTGGAAAAGGCGCTGATCAGTATTGGCAGAAAGGATCTGAATGAAATGATCCAGGAAGGAAAGGAAGTAGAGCTGAACTGCCATTTCTGCAATACAAATTATGTATTCAGTGTAGAAGAGCTGAAAGAAATTCTCAGAAAGTGCAGATAGAAGGTCTGTCAGGCTGCTAAGAGATGCCTGGTGTCCGCTGTATGCGGACAGGAAAGGGGAAATTATGAAAGACGGATTTATCAAGGTCAGTGCAGGAACACCTGATGTACGGGTAGCGGACTGTGAATATAATGCCGGAGAGATTATCTGTATGGCCCATGAGATGGCAGAAAAGGGAGCGATGGTCATGGTGTTCCCGGAGCTGTGCATCACTGGCTATACATGCGGGGATCTTTTTTGGCAGGAAACACTTCTGAAAGAAGCAAAGTCTCAGCTTCTTCGTATTGCAGCTGAGACAGAGGATATAAACGGACTTATTTTTGTGGGGCTGCCGCTGGAATACCAGGGAAAGCTTTATAATTCTGCGGCAGCGCTGAACCGTGGAAAAATTGCAGGCTTTGTGCCAAAGGTAAATATTCCCAATTACAATGAATTTTATGAGGGACGTTATTTTATCTCAGGAAAAGATGTGGACGGGAAGATTACGATTAAACGGGAAGATTACTGCGGCGCATATGCAGAAAAGGATCCTGAAATTGAGATACGGTTTTTCGGAGAAGAGGAGCTGCAGGATGTGGATGCCCGGAAAAATACTGAGGATGGGCTTGATTTTGAAGAGGATGATTTCCTGGATGAGCTTGACATGGATGATGCGGACTATATAGACGAAGATGATCTGGAGGATGACCCGGAAGAATATGAAGTGCCTGTTTCTCCGAACCTTATATTTACCTGTCCGGAGTTTCCGGAGCTTAAGGTTGCGGCAGAAATTTGCGAAGACCTGTGGGTGGCAGCTCCGCCAAGCAATTTACATGCATATCGTGGAGCAAATATGATCGTAAATCTTTCTGCCAGTGATGAGCTGGCAGGAAAGGATACTTACCGGAGAAATCTGGTAAGCAGTCAGTCAGCCAGACTGGTGTGCGGATATATCTATGCTTCTGCCGGACCGGGAGAGTCCACTCAGGATGTGGTTTACGGAGGCCATGATCTGATCGCAGAAAACGGAACCATTCTTGCAGAAAGCAGACGCTTTGAAAACGGAGCTGTTTATGGAATTATGGATATCCATAAACTGAATAATGAACGCAGGAGAATGACTACCTGTGGATTTGCTTCAGACAGAGAAAGAGAAGGCTTCAGAGAGGCGCTGTTTTATCTGGAAAAAACAGAGACAAAGCTGGAACAGAAATTTGACTCCAGACCTTTTGTGCCTTCTTCTGAAACAGAAAGAGCCCGCCGCTGCGAGGAAATCCTGAACATTCAGGCAACAGGTCTGAAAAAACGTCTGGATCATATTCACTGCCAGAATGTTGTGATAGGACTTTCCGGAGGTCTGGATTCCACACTTGCCCTTCTTGTAACAGTCAGGGCTTTTGATATGCTGGGACTTTCAAGAGAAAAAATCACAGCAGTGACTATGCCGTGCTTTGGAACTACAGACAGAACCTATTCCAATGCCTGTGAATTGAGCCGCTGTCTTGGTGCGGAGCTTCGAGAGGTAAATATCAGAGAGGCAGTCAGTCTTCATTTCAGGGATATCGGTCATGATCCGGACAAACATGATGTAACCTATGAAAACGGACAGGCAAGAGAGAGAACCCAGATTCTTATGGATATTGCAAATCAGTCAGGAGGAATCGTGATCGGAACAGGAGATCTGTCAGAACTGGCTCTCGGCTGGGCGACCTACAACGGGGATCATATGTCCATGTACGGGGTGAACAGCTCTGTACCCAAAACTCTTGTGCGCCATCTTGTAAAATACTGTGCAGATACCTGCGAGGATAAGAAATTGTCAGGTATCCTTCTTGATATTCTGGATACTCCGGTAAGTCCGGAGCTTCTTCCGCCGGAAGACGGAGTGATCGCCCAGAAAACAGAAGATCTTGTAGGCCCCTATGAGCTTCATGACTTTTTCCTTTATCATATGCTGCGCTGGACCTGTCCGCCTGAAAAAATCTTCCGTATGGCCAGGGTGGCTTTTGAGGGAGAATATGATGCAGAAACGATTCTGAAATGGCTGAAGATATTTTACAGACGATTCTTTACCCAGCAGTTTAAGCGTTCCTGTCTGCCGGATGGACCGAAGGTAGGAAGTGTGGCTGTTTCTCCAAGGGGAGATCTTCGTATGCCGAGCGATGCCTGTGGAACATTGTGGCTCAGGCAGCTGGACAGAATAAAGATCTGAACCGGAGAAGAAAAGCCGGGGAAAAGACAGGAAAGAAATCGTCCACAGAAACGATTCTGAAGATTATATCAGTTAAAAAACAAAAGAGCTTTCAATTTTGATTTATACAGAATGAATGCCCGTTATCGAAGGAAAAACGATAATGGGCATTTTTGTCTGTTTTATTTTTTTAACTCAGCTTTGCTGACAGCCTCGTCAATGGCTTTGATCAGCATAAGAGAGGTGTATTTCTGATCGCTGGAATACTTCAGTTCATCCAGAGACTGACCGCTGTAAATCTGGCTTGATAATTCTTCAAGGGTTGGTTCTACAAGCGGAAACATGGCGGCAGTACTTTCGCTGAGATTTTCCAGATGGATGGAACGGATTTTCTGTGCATCGACAGTAACTTCCACGTCAAAGCTGTTTCCGTTAAGTTCAATGGAAGAACGGTAGATGCCGGGAGTATAAACGGAAGCCGGATCCGTGGACACGGATTTAGCTTTGCCGGGATCAAACATAAAAAACATCAGAACTCCCAGAACGATCAGAAACAGGAGGAAGATTCCTGTATAAATGATCTCTTTCATATGTAAAACAACGATTTTGGTTTTGGAACTCATAGAGTGCGCCTCCTGGTCAGAATATGTACGTGCTGCACGGGGTGTCGGTGAATGGAAAATACCGAATATAAAAAGCTTCTGATTAATCATATGAAGTGCCGGGAGATTTTATGACGGAACAGAGAAACTTCCCGGCAGCCTGGTTAAAAGGCATTTCAAATGATCTTCGGCAATGACAGGTTCACCTGTTATCGTAGGATTTTGGCAAAACAAGACAATAGAATTCAAAGAATATGACCGGTAAACAGCTATATCGACAAAAGTATTTTAAAGTGCAAAAAACAGTTGACAGAGGCGAAAGAAAGTGGTAAATTAATCTGGCTGTCACAAAGAAATGATTCTTTTGAAGAAACAACTTAAAAAATTTTGAAAAAAGTCAAAAAACTTGTTGACAATCCTTTCTGAGTGTGGTAAAGTAAACAAGCTGTCAACGAGAGAGCGAATTACTTAAAAGAACATCGAAAAAGTTCGAAAAAACTTGAAAAAAGTTCTTGACAAACAAAAAAAG